>JAJRTG010000029.1 GCA_024278395.1 Fidelibacterota bacterium
CCGGCGACCGCGGCGACCGGCATCCCGCCGCCGATCACCTTCCCGAACGCGGCGAGGTCCGGCTGCACCCCGTACATCCGTCCGGTGTCCCCGGCGCGGTACCTGAATCCGGAGACGATCTCATCGAAGATGAGGACCGCTCCGTAACGCTCGGTGAGCACGCGGGCGGCGCGCAGGTACTCGGGATCGGCCGGGATCATCCCCCCCGCCCCGATGAACGGCTCGACGATGAAGCAGGCGATCCGCCCCCCGTGCACCCGGAACTGGTCCTCCAGCATCCCGGGATCGTTGTACCGGGTGACGAGCAGCTGCTCGGTCATCGCCGTGGGCAGTCCGGCCGTCTCCACCCCCTGAAAACCCGCGGCCCCCTCGAAATGGACGCCCTTGAGCCCCCACGGCTGCGCCCCGTGCCAGCCCCCGCCCACCTTGAGCACGATGTTCCTCCCGGTGTACGCGCGGGCGAGGAGGACGGCGTACATCGTGGCGAGCGTCCCGGAGGTGGTGAACCGCACCCGCTCCGCCCCGGTCGTGCGGCAGAGAAGCTCGGCCGTCTCGATCTGCAACCGGTCGGTGAACCCGGTCAGCAGCCCCCGCCCCTCTCCGAAGCAGCGGGAGAGCGCTTCCGTCAGGAACCTCGGGTTGTGGCCGAGGATGTTGGCGTGGTGCCCCTGCCAGAAATCGAGGATCCGGTGGCCGTCCTCGTCGGTGATCCACGCGCCGTCGGCGGTGACAAGCCGCGGGGGGAACGGCTGCATCAGGCGGAGGGCATGGCTTCCCCCGTCGACGAGCACGTTTTCCGCCCGGGCGTTCAGCTCCGCCGAGGTCGGGGAGTGGCGCGCGTACTCACGCGCGAGCCTCTCCAGAAGGCGTGTGTGGTCGCGTCTGTTCATCGTTCTCCTCCGAGTGGTGTTTCCCCACTATACAAACTTTTCCCGCGCATTTCCGCCGTTGCGTTCCTGTCCGCCGCCATTTATCATCATCCTCGAAGGGGGCAACATGCATGACATTCGTCTCAACGGAGAGGACATTTTAGCGCGGCAGTTGGAGCTCGCCGAGGAAAATTACAAGCTTCTGAAGGAGAAGGGGATCCGGGCGATCAGCGTGATGGGGGCGATCGGGTCCGGGAAGACTACCCTGATCGAGCGGATCGTCGATCGGATAAAGCCGTGCGGTTATACGATCGGGGCGATCGCCGGGGACACGGCCGGCGACGACGATCACCGCCGGTTCCTGGCGCACGGGATCCATTCCGTCAACCTGAACACCCAGGACGACTGCCACCTGGACGCCCACCGGGTGAGCCATTCGCTGGAGTCCCTGCCGCTCGATGATCTCGACATCCTGTTCATCGAGAACGTGGGAAACCTCGTGTGCCCGGCCGATTTCCCCCTCGGGGCGGACGTGGAGCTCATCGTGATCTCGGTCACCGAGGGGGACGACATGATCCGCAAGTACCCGAAGATCTTCGCCCAGACCGACCTGATCGCGATCAACAAGATCGACCTCGCCGACGCGGTCGGGGTCGATCCGCAGGTTTTGGTCTCCGACTACAAGAAGGTGAACCCGCACGGCCGCGTGATCCTCACCGACGCCCGCCACAACCGCGGGATCGAGGAGCTGATCCGCGCACTGGGGATCGAATGCACGAATACTCAGTGGTGAGCGATCTCGTTGCCGGGCTCCTCCCCCGCCTGGAGGCCCATCCCGGTAAAGTCACCGCCGTCTACCTGCGCAAGGGGGAGATGCGCATCCTCTCGGATTACGCGTTGAAGAGCGCGTTCGAGATCGTATCCCAGGGAACGCGCTTGGAAGGGGCGAGCCTGGAGATCGAGACGGTGGAGGCGAGGATCAGCTGCCCGAAGTGCGGGTACGCCGGGAAGGCCGAGTACCTGGACGATCCGGCGTTTCACTTCATCATCCCGGTCCTCACCTGCCCCGAGTGCGGGGCCGAGGTGGACGTCGTCTCCGGAAGGGAGCTGTACATCGATCGGGTGAGCGTCGAGCTCCCCGAACCCGCGTAGGGAGCGAGATGGACCGCATCCGCAGGCGAATCCAGGTGACCGGGGTGGTCCAGGGGGTCGGGTTCCGTCCGTTTGTCTACCGGATCGCGCACGCGCACGGGCTCGGGGGATCGGTGTGCAACCGCGGCGACGCCGGGGTGGAGATCGTAGTCGAGGGGGAACCCCGAGCGATCGAGGAGTTCCTGATCGACCTGCGGAAGAAGCATCCTCCCTTGGCCCGGATCGGCGCGATCGACGTCGAGGAGCTTCCCCCGATCGGCGAGGATGGGTTTAAGATCGTCCCGTCCAAGGAGGGGTCGGGGAGCGCCGGGGCGATCCCGCCGGATATCGCGATCTGCGAGGAGTGCGTCGCCGATATCTTCGGGGATACCCGCTACCGCGGCTACTGGGCGACGAGCTGCACCAACTGCGGTCCCAGGTTCACGGTGATCGAAGGCCTCCCCTACGACCGGCCGCGCACCTCGATGCGTGATTTCCCGATGTGCGAGGAGTGCGCCGCCGAGTACACCGACCCGCTCGACCGCCGTTATCACGCCCAGACGATCGCCTGCCCGGAGTGCGGGCCACAACTGACGTTCGACGGATCGGTCGACGCCCCGATCGCGCGCGCGGTCGCGGCCCTGAAGTCCGGCGAGATCGTGGCGATAAAGGGGATCGGCGGGACGCACATCGCCTGCGACGCGACGAACGCCAAGGCGGTGGGCGAGCTGCGCGCCCGCCTCGGCCGGCCGGGACAGCCGTTCGCCCTGATGGCGACCGAGGAGATCCTGCACCGGATCGCGGAGGTCGGGCCCGAGGAATGGGACCTCCTGCGCAGCCCGCGCCGGCCGATCGTCGTCCTGCGCAAGCGCCCGGGGGCGCTCCCTGAAGCGGTGAGCCCGGGGCTGCACACCGTTGGGGTCATGCTCCCCTATTCCGGGCTGCATTACCTCCTGTTCGCGCAGCTCGACCTTCCGCTTGTGATGACGAGCGCCAACCGGCCGGGGAGCCCGATGCTGATCGAGAACGCCCGCATCGAGAAGGAGCTCTTCGGGATCGTCGACCACCTCCTCCTGCACGATCGGCGGATCGTCGCCCGGTGCGACGATTCCGTAGTCAGGGTGAGCGGAGGGACCGCGAAGCTCCTGCGCCGATCGCGCGGGTACGTGCCCGAGCAGTTCAGAATCGATCTCGGGGAGGCGCCGATCCTGGCGCTCGGGCCGGAGAGCGACCTTGCCTTCGCGCTCTACTTCGATCAGCGTGTCACGCTCTCCCAACACATCGGCACGGTCGACGACCTCGATACCTTCGCGTTCCTGCAGGAGGCGATCGACCACCTGCGTGCGATAACCGGGGCTCCGCCTCCCCGGGTCATCGCTTGCGACCTGCATCCCGGGTTTCTCACCACCCGCTACGCTGAGGAGCTCGCCGCGCGGACCGGGGCGCGGCTCGTGCGGGTGCAGCACCACGCCGCCCACCTCGCGGCGGTCATGGCCGAGCATGAGCTCGGGGAAGCAGTTGGGATCGTGCTCGACGGCTACGGGTACGGCGAGGACGGGACGGCGTGGGGGGGTGAGATCTTCCTCTCTCGCGCCGGCCGGATCTCCCGCGTCGGTTCGCTTGCGCCGGTGCCGCTTCCCGGCGGGGATCTCGCCGCCCGCCGTCCGCTGCGTATGACCGCCGCTTACCTCCACGCCGCCGGGGTCAACCGGGGGGAGATCGCCCGGTTGCTGCGCCGGCGGGGGATGGAGGATGCCGAGGTAAACGCGGTCCTGGGGCAGCTTAAAACCGGGTGGAACACGCCCTTGACAACGAGCGCCGGGCGGTTCCTCGACGCGGTCGCCGCGCTCATCGGGGTCGCCACCGCCCGGACCTACGAGGGCGAGCCGGCGATGCGCCTCGAGGCCGCGGCGGTCGGTGGAACCCCGATCCCGGATATCCAAACCGAGATCGTCGAGCGCGATGGGCTGACCGCGCTGGACACAATCTCCCTGTTCCGCGATCTCTACCTGCGGACGGAGACAACGCCCCCGGCGGACATCGCGGCGAGCGCGCAGGCAAGCCTCGCCGACGGAGCGGCGCGGATCGCGATCGGACTCGCCCGCAGGGAGGGGATAAACGCGGTCGCCCTGTCCGGTGGGGTGGCGTACAACGACGCGATCTCAGACCGCATCCGCGTCCGCGTGGAAGCGGAAGGCCTCTCCTACTTCACAAACGAACTCGTCCCGCCCGGGGACGGGGGCGTGTCGTTCGGGCAGGCGGCGATCGCCGCTAGAAGCACAGGTTCCCCACGCAACACCCGGTGAGGAGGAGCAAAAGCCCCGTTCCAATAATCATAAGCGCGATTATCTTTGCCATGGGGGAGAGTGTAGCTGAGGGCGCACCCCCTTGACAAGGACACCCGGGTGTGATAGGCTCGGACCATCTTGCAACAAAAAGGGGTGGTAGCGATGAAGAAGAAGCTCGCAAGTCAAGCGCTGATCAAGTCCGCGGAGTACCACTCCATCAATAATCCCTCCCTCACTCTCTCCCGCAATCCTAATGCCCCCTTCGGGGCGAATAACTAACACTCCCTTAGTCTGATTCTCTTTGCCGGTTGCACCACAGGTGTGGCTGAGTTCAATCCTGAATTCTATAAGGAGGTATTTGATGACTGTTGCTGCTAAGAAGTTGGAAAGTGTTTTGCGGGTGAAGAGCGAGATCATGCGGGCCGCGGGCGAGTACCTGCGCAAGGAAGGGTTCGTGGAGATCCTGCCGGTGATTCTGTCCCCGGTGACCGATCCGCTGCACCACGAGACCTACGACGGCAAGATCGACTATTACGGTCGTCCCTACCAGCTCACTAAGAGCATGATCCTGCACAAGCAGATCGCGCTGCGGACCCTCCCGCGCATCTTAGCGTTCTCCCCGAACGTGCGGATGGAACCGGAGGAGAGGGCGCCGCTGCGCCGCTACCTCGCCGAGTTCGTGCAGCTCGACCTGGAGGTACGGGACGCGACCCGGGACGAGATCATCGCGATCGGGGAGGGGCTGTTCATCGCCGTGGTGAAGGCGGTTCTGGAGAACTGCGCCGCGGAGCTCGAGTCCCTCGGACGGAAGTTGAGCGTCCCCGCGGCCCCGTTCGAGCGCATCACCTATCAGGAAGCGGTCGAGCAGTTCGGGAAGCACTACGATGAGGCGCTCTCATCCTCACTTTCCGGCCCGGCTTGGCTGATCGACTTCCCCCGCACCGTGCGGGAGTTCTACGACAAGGAAGACCTCTCGCGTCCGGGGATCCTCCTCGACATGGACCTCATCTACCCCGAGGGGTACGGAGAGGCCCTCTCCGGAGGGGAGCGGGAGCACACCCTGCCCCGGATCCTGCGCCGGTTGGAGCAGGACAACATCCCGCCCGAGCGCTTCGCCGAGTACCTGCGGGTGGTGGAGGAGGGCGTCCCGGCGTCGGCCGGGTTCGGGATCGGGATCGAGCGGCTCACCCGCTACATCTGCGGCCTTGATCACGTGAGGGACGCGCGGCTGTTCGCCAAGGTTCCCGGCGAAGTCGACGCGATCTAAGCTCCCCTTGCGGCGGCGCGGTCGCGCACCGCGCCGCCTGACCCTCACTTTCTCCGCCGTCTGCGATCCGCTACGCCCGCGGGCAGGGCCGGTCCCGGACGCGCGATCCACCCGCCCACGGATTCTCTAGTAAAGCAGCAAATACCACGAGAATGCGATAAGGACTACACCGTATAATTTCCTATAGAAGCTATTTTTTATGCTTTCAGTTTTGTCTGGTTTTGTACAAAACAAGGCGAATCGGGAGCGCTGTGCGCCCGTCACGGAGAGTGGTTCGGATCACTGGGGGAGCCGGTCGACGGCGACCGCCGCGTCCTCGCTCAGGACGTCGGCGTAGATCTGGGTCGTCTGGATCGAGCTGTGACCGAGCTGTTTCTGCACCAGGCGGATGTTGTAGTTGGAGGCGCGGTAGAGGAGCGAGGCGTAGGTATGACGGCAGGAGTGGATGGAGAACCGCGGCGGGATCCCGACCGCGCGCGCGTTCGCCTTGAAGATGCGGAAGACCGCGCTGCGGGTGAGCGGTCCCCCGCGCAGTGACACGAAGAGCGGCGCCCGGTTGGAAATCGATTCGCCGTTTTCCGCCTTCCAGGCGATGAACTCCTCGAGGTGGTCGCGCAGGGCCTTCCCGATCCTCACTCCCCTCTTCTTGTGCCCCTTCCCGTCCCTGACGATCAGGGAGGCGTGCTCCGGTTCGAGGATCACGTCCCCGACGCGCAGCGCGCAGATCTCGGATACCCGCAGCCCGGCGTCGAGGGCGACGTGCAGGATCGCCCAGTCGCGCACCGGGCGCTTACGCCGGTCCCGCGTCCCCTCTTCCGCCAGTCGACGGCAGTGGTCCTTCAGTGCCTTCACCTGCTTCGGGGTAAGGAAGTCCTCCTGGGTGAGTTCGAGGGCCATGCACCACTCCTTTCGCAAGGAGAAGGGTAGCCGGATCGCGGTGAAAACCCCGGGACATGTGTCGCAACAAAAGAGCACTTTTGTTGCGAAAAACCGGTTTGCACGCTGAAAGCGCCTGGCAGAGCAGATTTCAGGCATAGGGGCTGAGAGGGATTGTAAGGGCGGGGAGAAAGAGAGACGTAAAAAGATACCCGCGGGGCCGCGGAAGGCGATCTACGGGCCTCTCATTCGATCGTGTAGCGGCCGACGATCTTCTTCTCCTCCCCGACCACCTCCCC
>JAJRTG010000030.1 GCA_024278395.1 Fidelibacterota bacterium
TACGCCGCAGGTTCATGATGTGGTTGTCGATGTTCCGCGCGAGGGCGGGGGTGGTATAGCCCTGCACTTCCTTGAGGAGCTGGAGGCGGGTGAACACCCGGTTCGGCCGACGGACAAGGAAGGCGAGGAGGTCGAACTCGGTCGGGGTGAGCTCCACGGGTGCGCCGTCCCGGCGCACCTCGCGCCCGGCGAGGTCCACCACGAGGTCGCCGATCCACACCGGGGCCTCCGGGGCCGGTCCGGCCAACCGGCGGAGGACCGCCTGCACGCGGAGCACGAGCTCGCGGGGGGAGAACGGCTTTGTGATGTAATCGTCGGCTCCGAGCTCGAGCCCGACGATCCGATCCACCTCCTGCGCCCGTGCGGTGAGCATGATGATCGGGACCTGCGACCGGCGGCGGATCTCCCGCGCGACGTCGAGGCCGTCGATGTCGGGCAGGCCGAGATCGAGGATGACCAGATCCGGTCGACGGGCTTCGAACTCCGTGAGCGCTGAAGCCCCGTCGAACGCCGCGATCGTGCGGTACCCGGCCTGACGCAGGTAATCGGAGATGGAACCAACGAGATCCCGTTCGTCGTCCACCACCAGGATTACGTTCCCCATGTTTCTAAGTGTAACCCACAACCGCGGCCGAGAAAAAACGCCCCGGTGATTCACCGGGGCGTTCCTGGACTCGGTAAGCGGGCGGCTCTATCCGGCCGCCTGTTGCACGAACGAGAGGAAGTCATCCTCCGGGATCGCTCCCTCGAAGCTCGTCTCCTCGTTGATGACCACCTTGGGCACGGCCATCACGTTGTAGCGCTGGGAAAGCTCGGGGAACTCGTTCGCCATTATGACGTCCGCCCTCACCTTGTCCGACTCGATCGCCATCATGTGGGCGGTGCGCGCCGCCCGCGGGCAGTAGGGGCAGCTTGCCGTGACGAACACCTGAATGTGCACCGGTTCAGCGAGCTTGGCGAGCGCCTCCTTCGTCTTATCCGAGAGGCCGGTCGCCCCTCTTCCCACGTCGATGATGTCCTCGATCAGGGTCCCGAACTCGTAACCCGCGGGGATCCCGAAGAAGCGGATGTGGTAGTCCTTGTTCCCTTCGATGACGATCGTTGGTGTGCGGCCATCAACCCCGTATTCCTTAGCCTTTTCCGCGTCCTTGTCGACGTCGTAGGTGACGACGGAGATCTTTTCGGAGAGATCGGCCGTCTCCTCAAGCAGGGCGGCTGTATCGGCGCAGGACTGGCAGTCCCCGCCGGTGAACAGCACGAGCCGCACCGGTCGCTCCAGGCGCAGGAACTCGTTCCGCAGGTAGTCTTGATCCTCTTTTCCGATGAGTGGCATGTTCCCTCCTAGGTCAGTTCTAACAGCCGGTCGATCTCCGGCTTGTTGAATCCGACGATGATCTCGCCGTCGATATCCACAACCGGCGTTCCCATCTGTCCGCTCTTCTCGATCATCTCCTGCGCCGCCGCCGGGTCGGCGGAGACATCGATCTCCTCGAAATCGATCTCGCGCGCCCGCAGGTACTCCTTGAGCGCCTGGCACCACGAGCAGGTGGGCGTGGTGTAAATGGTAACTTCATGGTTCATTCCGCGTCCTCCTTCAACAGGTTAATGAGCCCGGTGAGGTCTTGGTTGAGATGGTAGCAGTTTCGCACACCGTTGCGCTCCTTGACGAGCACTCCGGCCCGTTCGAGCCGGCCGAGGTGGTAGGAGATCGCCGGCTGGCTCAACGAGAGCTCCTCCAGGATCTCCTGACAGTCGACCTTGCGTCCGATCATCATCTTCACGATCCGGAGACGCGGCTCGCTCGCCAGGGCGGAGAATACTTCCACCCAATGCTTCCTCCCTTTCGGTTCCCTCATCGGTTGCTCCTTTTCTCTCGTCGGCCTAGAATGATACCCCGGACAGTTGTCGCTGTCAAGTATTTAAATAGTTAAATATTTGGAGGAACGATGGGAAAGACGGTTGTTAAGTTCGTGGACGGGATGCAGTTCATCGGGAAGGGCGAGAGCGGACACGCGGTGGTGATGGACTCCGATCCCAGGGTCGGGGGGGAGAACAGCGCGGCGCGGCCGGTGGAGACGATGCTCTGCGCCCTCGGGGGTTGCACCGGGATGGACGTGATCTCGATCCTGCGCAAGATGCACACCCCGCCGACCTCATTCAGGATCGAGATCGAGGACGAACGGGCGACCGAGTATCCGAAGGTGATAACCCGGCTTCACCTCATATACCGGTTGAAGGGGGATGTCCCCAAGGAGAACGCGGATAAGGCGATCCAGTTGTCCATGGAGCGGTACTGCCCGATCGTCAATACCCTGAACAAGGTGGCGGAGGTGACCTGGGAGTCGGTGATCGAGCCGGACTAGCGGTCCTCCGCTTTTTCCAGGATCAGCTCGAGATCGACGTTCTTGCGCACCAGCTCGATCGCCTCGTTGAGACGCTCTCCCGCCCGGAGACGGGAGCGGCCGGGGAGCTCCTGGCAGAGTTCGGCGGCGGCAAGGGTGTGCTGGCCGACCAGGATGATCGGAATCCCCTGCTCGTTCGCCCGGTCGATGATCCGCCGCGGCGGGCGCAGGTTCCCCGTGAGGATCAGGCAACGCAGGCTGGGGACGGTGAGGGCCGCCTCCTGAAGATCGACGCGGTCCCCGCCGGTGATCACTCCGAGGTCGGGGGTGCGGCGGAAGCTGCGCAGGGCGGCCTCCGGGGTCATCGCCCCGACGAGGAAGTTCTCCACCGGGAGGTCGAGCGGGACATCGGTTAAGACCTTCCCTCCGAGGCGTTCCGCGATCTCCTCCACACTCACCCAGTGGAGGCGCCGCTCGTACGGGATGATCCCAAGGACCTCGGTCCCGCGGTCGGCGAGGAACGGGACGAACACGTCCCGCACCTGTTCGAACTGGGATTCCATCGCCACCTCGGTGAGGACGACCCCGAGTATGTTCGGTCCGCCCTCCAGAAGCCGCAGCGCGCACAGGATGCGGTCGATCGCCTCCTCCCCGTCGTAGCTCGTGAGGATGAGGAGGTCGGTGTCCAGAAGCTCGGAGAGGTCGAGGTCGCTCAGCCCGGCCCCGATCCCCAGGCCGAGGTAGCGCCGCCCCTCGACGAGCGCGACCCGGCGGCCGGCGGTCAGGCGGGTGAACGCCTCCACTATCCTCTTGCGGAATCCGTGGTCGCCTGATTCGATCGCCTCCTGCAGAAACGGCCCCTCAAGCGCCACCGGAGCGATATCCTTCAGGTCGTCCTCGAGCCCCAGGATCTCCCGGATCGTCCCCGCGTCGCGGTCGAGCGGCTCGCCGGTGGCGTAGGATACCTTGGAGCTGATCGGCTTCATGTAGGAGAAGAGGATTCCGCCTTCCCGCAGGGTGAGCCCGAGGCTGAGGGCGAGGAGGCTCTTTCCCGCCCTGTTCTCAGTGGAAACGATGAGGATCGTGCGCATTCTGCTCCTTTGGCCGAACGGATGGATGTATGTTAGTGGCCGTTACCGGGAAAAGCAACGCCTGCACCACACTATCTTCACATCTCTCTCACACCCGCTTCACACCTCCCCTCTAAAATTCTACTCGATGTCCAGGGCTCCCTGCCGGAGACTGAGGGAAACCCGAAGAGGGGAGCGGGGGGCCCTGGCCGTCGTTCTTCATTCTGCAGGACGATGCTGCCGGCGTGTTCCGCGGGATACCGCTGTCGGCGGTAGATGGTATAATAAACCGATATGAAACGGATTCTGGTAGTTGACGATGAGGAGATGATCGTCCGCACGGTGCGGGCATACCTGGAGCGGGAGGGGTTCAAGACCTACGCAGCATATGACGGTGAAGAGGCTCTGCGGGAGATCGAGGACAAGAGCCCTGATCTGGTGGTGCTCGACCTGATGCTTCCCAAGCTGAGCGGGATAGACGTTACCAAGCGCATCCGCTCCCGTTCGAACGTCCCGATAATCATGCTCACCGCCAAGGCGGCGGAGACCGACCGGGTGATCGGACTGGAGCTCGGAGCGGATGACTACGTGGTGAAGCCGTTCTCCCCCCGCGAGCTCGTCGCCCGGGTCCGTGCGGTCCTGCGCCGCAGCGAGGGGAAGCTCGGTGAGCCGGAGCGGATCGAGTCAGGGGATCTCGTGATCGACCTCAAGGGGCGCGAAGTGACCCTCGCTGGCGAAGGGGTCGAGCTCACTCCCACCGAGTTCGATCTTCTCGCTTTCCTCGCCCGCCATCCGGGGCAGGTCTTCACCCGGCTTCAGCTCCTGCGCGAGGTGCAGGGCTACACTTACGACTCGTTCGCCCGCACGATCGACACCCACGTGAAGAACATCCGCCGCAAGCTGAACGAGGATCCGAAGAACCCCCGCTACATCCTCACCGTGCACGGAGTGGGGTACAGGTTCGCCCGGGAAGTAAAATGAAACGGCGGTTTCCGTTCGCCATCAAGCTCGGTCTTTCGTTCGTGATCGTCATCCTGATCGCGGTCGCCCTGGTCTACTTCCTCACCGCCCGCTCGATCACCGCCCGGTTTGCCGAGTTCCGCGCCCAGGACAGGGAGCAGATCGCCCGCCAGGTCTCCGGGCTGCTCGCTGCGTACAGGATGCAGACCGGAAGCTGGTTCGGAATCGAGAGGATCCTCTCCACCCAGTACACCGTGTTCATCAACGGGCGGCTGATCGTGAGGAGGTCCTCGATGATCGGCCCGTTCTCCCTCGCCGATGAGAACGGACGGGTCATTGTCTCCACGAAGCCGGACCGGGTCGGCACCACACTCACCCCCAAGGAGATCGCCTCCGGGATTCCGATCGAGATCGGGAGCACGCGTGTGGGGACGCTCCTCCTCGACTCCAAGCCGTCGATCCTCGACCCGGCGGAGGAGAAGTTCCTCACCTCGGCGAAGCACTCCGCCCTCCTGGGAGGGGGGATCGCCACCGGCGTGGCCATGTTCCTGGCCGTGATCCTGATTTCGCAGGTCCTCTCCCCCCTCCGCCTCCTGTCGCGCGCCACCGAGCGGATCGCCCACGGCGACCTGCCGGAGCGCGTCATCCTGAAGGCGCGCGACGAGTTCGGGCAGTTGGGGGAGTCGTTCAACCGGATGATCGAGAACCTCCGCCGCTCCGAGCGGGTGCGCCAGACGATGACCGCGGACATCGCCCACGAGCTGAGGACCCCGGTGACGATCATCCAGGGGAACCTGGAGGCGATCCTGGACGGGATCTACGAACCGACCCCGGAGACGATCGCGCCGATCTACGAGGAGACCCTCCATCTCGGGCGGCTGATCGATGACCTGCGTGAGCTCTCGCTCGCCGAGGCGGGGGAGCTCCCGCTCAACAAGGAGCCGACCGACATCACCGCGCTCATCGCGCAGGTGACTGAGACGATCTCCGGTGCGCTGGACGACGGCCCCGAGATCGTGGTCGACGCGGATGAGGAGGTCCCCGAGGTCTCGGTCGATCCGATGCGCATCCGCCAGGTGATCGTAAATCTGGTGAGCAACGCCGTTCGCTACACCCCGAAGGAGGGAAAGATCGAGGTCACGCTGCACAAGGTGGGGCGGGAGATCGAGCTTGCGGTGGCCGACAACGGCCCCGGGATCCCCCCCGAGGACCTTCCGCACCTGTTCGAGCGGTTCTACCGGGGGGACCGGGCGCGAACGCGGGCGAGCGGCGGATCGGGCCTCGGCCTGGCGATCGCCAAGCAGTGGGTCGAGGCGCACGGGGGGAGGATCTGGG
Organism: Fidelibacterota bacterium; assembly: GCA_024278395.1. GTDB lineage: Bacteria > Bipolaricaulota > Bipolaricaulia > UBA7950 > UBA9294 > S016-54. The sequence goes on from JAJRTG010000030.1 coordinate 5,708, forward strand.
CGGAGAACCTCCCGGAGGGCGGAGCCAAGTTCACGGTGCGGCTTCCTATCTCTTGAACTATCTTCGTTTCGGTGCTATGATCGGGAAGATGGATGGAGAATTGGAGTTCTACAATCCGCATGCCGGCGCGCTCAGCTTCGACGAGGTGATAGAGACCATCGTCGCGGAGATGGAGGCGGATCCCAAGGCGCACTATGAGATCCTTGTGGGCACCGACTCCTCGACCGGAACCGAGATGATCGACCTTGTGAGCGCGATCGTGATCCACAAGATCGGAAAGGGCGGGCGTTACTTCTGGACGCGGCGCCGCGAGCCGAGGATTCCGTCCCTCCGACAGAAGATCTGGCGCGAGGCGTGGCTCTCGTTCGAGCTGGCGCAGCGCCTCCTCTCTCGGTTGTCCCAGGTCTCCCTTCTCCCGTTCAACCTGGAGATCCACGTCGACATCGGGGAGAACGGCCGTACCAAGGCGATGATCGACGAGGTCGTGGGGATGATCATCGGAAGCGGGTTCGCCGTGCGGATAAAGCCGCAGGCCTACGCCGCCTCCTCGGTCGCCGACAAGTACACCTAACCGCGGTGGATCAACCGGTACGCCTCGTTGCGGGGGATACCGAGCCCATCGGTCAGGATCCTGAGAGAGGTCCTTCCACTCACCCCTTCTTCCCGCAGCACTGCGACGAGCTTCTCCACCTCTGTCTCTTCAGTCACCCCTTCCGGCGCTCCGGCGATCACGATGACGATCTCGCCCTTGGCCGGGCGGTCCGCGAATGTCTGGAGGATCTCCTCCGGGGTCCCGCGGATGAACTCCTCATGCACCTTGGTGATCTCGCGGGCGAGGACGAGCGTCCGGTCGGGGATCAGCTCGGCGAGGATCTTGAGGGTGGAGATGATGCGGTGCGGCGACTCGTAGA
>JAJRTG010000031.1 GCA_024278395.1 Fidelibacterota bacterium
CCGGAGGTGCTGAAGCAGTTGATGGAGAAGTACGGCCTGAACGATCCGATATGGGTGCAGTACTCCCGGTGGCTGAAGAACGTTCTTCACGGTAATCTCGGGTATTCCGAGTCGGCCAATATGGAAGTGATGCAGGCGATCAAGCGGTTCCTGCCAGCGACCGCACAGCTCGCCATGTTTGCCGTGATTCCGGTGATATTCGGCGGGATATGGCTGGGGGTGTTGTCGGCGGTCCACCATAATGGGATCATCGATCACACCACCCGCATCATCGCTCTGACGGGCTGGTCTCTCCCCACGTTCGTGATGGGCCTTCTGTTGCTCATGCTGTTCTACCGGTGGTTCCCGCCGGGGGAGCTGAGCATCTGGGCGGCGCGCATCGTCGACTCTCCCCAGTTCATCCGCTACACAGGGATGAACGCGATCGATGCGATCCTGAACGGAAACCTTGCGGTCTTGGGGGATGCGCTGCGGCACCTCGTCCTCCCGGTCTTTACGCTCGCTTATATCCAGTGGGCGCTCCTTCTGCGCGTCATGCGGTCGTCGATGCTTGAGACCCTGCGCCAGGATTACATAACCACCGCACGGGCCAAGGGGTTGAAAGAGAAGGTCGTGATCAAGAAGCACGCACGGGCCAACGCGCTCCTCCCGGTGATCACGATCGCCGGGGTGATGGTGGCGGGGCTGTTACGTGGAGTGGTTATCACGGAGACGATATTCAATTATCACGGCTTAGGCCTGTTCGCCGTGCAGGCCGCGCAGCAGCTCGACTTTCCGGCGATCATTGGGTTCGCGTTGTTCACCGGACTCTTGATGATCGTCGCCAACCTGATCGTGGACCTGCTCTACGCGTACATCGATCCACGGGTGAAACTGGGCTAGGGGGCGGAAGAATATGCGAATGAGTTCTGAATACGAAGCACCCGGCAGGTTCTACTCTTTTGTGCTGTGGTTCTTTCTGATACCGGTGCGGATCTATCGGTCGAAGATCCTGCGCAAGCTCCTCAAGAACCCGATCTCTGTGGCCGGATTCGCTCTGGTGATATTCTTCGCGGTGATCGCCCTCCTCGCCCCTGTACTCGCTCCGCCGGCCCGTCCGAGCCGCCCATATCAGATCCCCCGCTCCGGGTACAGCGCTGTTCCCAAACCCCCGAGTCCGGAGCATCCGTTCGGAACTACTGAGGGACAGTACGACATCTATTACGGAATCATTTGGGGGACGCGCACCGCCTTCTACGTCGGCCTTGTGGTCGTGGGCGCCGCCGCCGGGATCGGGATCGTGATCGGGTCCTTCTCCGCTTATTACGGGGGATTGATCGATGAAGGAGTGATGCGGATTACCGACATCTTCATGTCCTTCCCGTTTCTGGTTGCAGCGATGGTCCTGACGACAATATTGGGAAAGGGGCTCGATAAAGTTATCGTAGCTCTAATTGTATTTGGTTGGATGGGTTACGCCCGTGTCATTCGCAGTGAGATCTTGAGCATACGCGAGTTGGCATATGTAGAAGCGGCCAGGGCCCTCGGGGCGAACGATGTGCGGATAATCTTCCGCCATGTGCTCCCGAACTCCATCTACCCGATCCTCGTGCAGGCCTCCATGGACATCGGTTCCATGGTCCTTACGGCGGCCGCGCTGAGCTTCCTCGGGGTGGGAGCGGAGCCGGGTTACGCAGATTGGGGACAGATGATCAGCTTTGCTCGCAACTGGATCCTGGGCGGGCAGGGGAATCCTCTCCAATTCTGGTATACGGTCATATATCCCGGAGCCGCCATACTCTTCTTCTGCCTTGGGTGGAACCTGCTTGGGGATGCGTTGCGCGACGTCCTTGATCCGCGCATGAGGGGGCGGAAGGCATAGTCCGGGCGAGGCGTCGATGCTGAGCTATATCCTCCGACGGTTGCTTCTCGTGCCTTGGGTTCTGCTGGGCCTCACGTTCATCATCTTCGGGTTCCTCCAGCTCCTCGGGCCCAATCAACGGTTGAGCACCTACATACGTGATCCCGCGCAGCTCAAGCAGGGCCCGGAGGTGTTGAAACAATTGGCTCACAAATACGGCTTGGACGATCCGATTTGGATTCAGTACGGCCGATGGTTGAACAACGTGATCCACGGGAACCTCGGGTATTCCGAGTCGGCGAACATGCCGGTGGACAAAGCGATCCTGCGTTTTCTCCCCGCCTCGACGGAGCTGGCCCTCTATGCCATCATCCCGATGATCATGGGGAGCATCTGGCTGGGAACGCTGTCAGCCGTGCACCACAATGACCCGCTGGATCACGCTACACGAATAATGGCGCTGACCGGATGGTCGTTTCCCACCTTCGTGTTCGGACTGTTGGTTCTGATGCTTCTCTACCACTGGTTCCCCGCGGGGCGATTGAGTATATGGGCCGATAGAATCGTGAACAGCCCGGGGTTCGTCCGCTACACCGGCATGAACACGGTTGACGCCATTCTGAACGGTAATCTGCCCGTCTTTCTCGATGCTCTGCGCCACATGGTCCTCCCGGTGATCACCCTCTCGTACGTTTCCTGGGCGTTGATCCTGCGAGTCACGCGCTCTTCGATGCTTGAGACCCTGCGACAGGACTACATCACCACCGCGCGGGCGAAGGGGCTGCGGGAGAGTGTGGTCATCAAGAAGCACGCGCGCAGGAACGCGATGCTCCCGGTGGTGACCCTCGCCGGCCTGATGGTCGCCGGGTTGATCAACGGCGTGGTGATCGTGGAGACGATATTCAACTACCACGGGTTGGGGCTGTTCGCCGTCCGTGCCGCTCAGCAGCTCGACTTCGCCGCCATCCTTGGGTTTGCCCTGTTCAACGGGTTGCTCCTCGTGATGACAAACCTGGTGATCGATATCCTTTACGCCTACCTTGATCCGCGCGTAAAGCTTCAGTAAGGGTGCTCACGGCTCCCAGGGGGCCATCAGCGGGTGGCGGTCGTAGTTGTATCCTCCCTAGATCTTGTGTGGGAGGTCGCCGATTCCGTCGCTGTTCTTGTCTTTTCCGTGGTACTGCTTGCCCCAGAAGTTTCCCTCTCTGCCGTTGTCCCATACGTTGTATCCCATGTCCATTACCACCGCTTCGAAGAAGTTGTTGTGATAGATCCTGTTACCTCCGCTTCCCAGGTAGAGGGAAAGGGAGGCGCGGCCGCGGAAGGTGTTTCCCACGATAAGGTTGGAGGTTGAGCCGTCCATAACGACGATTCCGCTGTTCCTACCGACAAACTCATTTTCCTCTATCGTGCTGTTCCTGCACTTCTCCATGCTGATTCCCATTCCTGTGCAGTCCACGAAACGGCTCCTTCTCACAATCGCCCCGGAGAGGCCCTTCAGGACTAGGCCCACGGAATTTCCGCTGAACTCGCAGTCCTGGATCAACACGTGCGGAACTCCAATGATTTGTATGCCTGCGACGGATGCACTCTGGATCGAGACGTTACTGATCACAATGTATGCGAGCACGTTGGTGATCCTTATCCCGAAACCCGCGGTGCCCGCGTTGATCATCCAGCCGTCGATCAGGAACGGATCGCCCTTGGTGCCTTCGCCGCCTACGATCCCGTTTTTCGGGTTCAGATCCGCAGGGCTGGAGATGACGATAGCCCCATGAGGGCTCCTTCCGTTCTCCCCGTAGCCCGCGGCGGGCATCGCCGTCAGGGCGATCAGAATAATAATCGACAGCGTATACAACAGCCTCCTGTTCATCTTGCACCTCCCCTGTGCTTGTCGGGATCAGTGTAGGCATGTCCCCATACGAATCAAACTCCGCGGGGATCGCCCCCTCTTACGGAACCGGACACATGGGGCGCAGGAAAGCGGAGAAGATGTCCGGACGACTGCGGCCGGAGTTCGTTCCTCCCCTGGGTTGAGTGGGCTATCATGCCGGAGTGAAGGGAGGGATCGTGCGTAATAAGAATCGATTATGGCGAAGGATGATCGTTTTCGTCGGCCTTGTCCTGCTTTTCGGGATGCTCTTCGGCTGTTCGGATGGTGAGAAGCCCCGTGTCCTCTTGAACGCGCCGGTGGTGAGCGGGCCCGCACCTCTTGCGGTGGCGTTCGACCTGTCTCACTCCAAGATTCCGCAGGGGGCGTCCGTGCAGTATACCCTCGACTTCGGGGACGGGACCCCCACCGCAACCGGCACCGACCTCAACATCATCGTTCACCACACCTACGAGATCCCAGGGACGTTCACCGCTCGACTCACGGTGACCGACGCCGAGGGGCGCCGGGGTGAGGACTCCCTCACGATCACGGTCAGCGATGACGGACCGCCGGTCGGGACGGACGTCGGGATGACCGCCCCCGACTTCACCGCCCACACCACCGACGGTGGGGAGATCACCCTGTCCGATTACCGTGGGCAGGTGGTCCTCCTCGAGTTCTGGGGCGCGTGGTGCACACCGTGCAAGGCGAGCATGCCCCGCCTGCAGGACCTGTATGACCGCTATCACGCACAGGGGTTGGTGGTCATCGCTGTGAGCACCGATCCTGACGAGCAGGACACGATCGATTTCCTCACCGAGAACGATTACACAGACTTCATCAGCGTATGGGCGCCGGGAGGGAAGCACGGGAGCCCGATCACCAAGCTCTACGGGGTGGACAGCTCACTTGTCGGAATCCCGCGCACCTACCTCATCGACCGGCAGGGAGTGATCCGCTACGTCGGACATCCGCTCGATCTTGACGATCAGCTTGTTGAAGGACTCCTGTAAATCCGCCGCGCCGCCAACGGCGGAGCCACATGAGGACGAACCCTGACCCGATCAGTCCGACCGCGCTTCCAAACGGGAAGGCAGCGCTCAACCCGAACCCGTCGGCGATCAACCCGGAGGTCGGGGGACCGATCATCTGACCGGCGGCGAACGCGGCTCCCTGCAGTCCGGCGAGAGTTCCCATTCCATGCGTACGCCCAAGCTCGGTGCGGAACGCGAGGATCGACGCCCGCGACAGGGCCGACAGCGCTCCGATCATGAACATGATGCCGACGATCAACCACACCCGATGGACGAACGGGACTGCAAGGAGGAGGAGCGGAGCGAGTATGCTCCCGAGGATGATCTGGGGGAAGCGGGGAAAGCGATCGGCGAGGAAACCGAACGGGATCTGAAGGAGCCCCCCTCCGAGCATGTAGACTGACAGCACCAGTCCGATGCTCGCCTCCCCCAGTCCGTCGCTCGCGGCGGCGAACAGAGGGTAGAACGTGTTGAACCCCTGGCGCCAGAACCCGCGCGTCGCCACGTAGATGCAGATCGCCTTCACTCCGTCGTTCTTGATCACGTCATTCAGTGGGACGATCTCCACCTTGTTTTGAGCGGTGCTCCGGGCGTGATCGGCGGGAAGGGTTCTCGCCACGAGTAGGAGGGCGATGAGGCTCAGGCCGCCCATCCCGTAGAACGCCGCCTGATACGAGAACGCCGCGCTCAGGCTCCCGCCGAGGAGCGGGCCGAGGGCCATCCCGAGGAACATCGCCGAGTAGAAGCCGTTCATATACCGACCCTCCTTCCCCGGCGGGGTGATGTCCCCGATGTACGCCTGTGCGATCGGGGTGACCATGACCGAGGCCCCTCCCTGGAGGAGGCGGAAGACGCCGAGCTGCCACAGGCTCCCCGCGACGGCATACAGCACCGAGACCACGGCGTATCCGGCGAGACCGGCGACGAGCATCCGCTTGCGTCCGATCCGGTCGGAGAGCCTTCCCAGGAACGGCCCGAGCAGGCTGCGGGAGAGCGAGAACGCGGCGATCACCAGCCCGATGGTGACCCCCTTGGCGGAGAAGGTCTTGGCGTACAGGGGAAGGATCGGGGCGATGATCCCCACTCCGATCATGGCGACCGAGACGGCGATGAACAGGCTGATGAAGGTTTTTTTCATCCAGAGCTCCCAATGGTCGGATTGCGGTTAAGATAGCCGATGTGCGGCCGCGCTTCCAACCCCTTGCCGACCTCCGCGGGAGGGGGTATGATCCCTCGCCGTGACGGCAAGGACAGAAGCACGTGAGCGCGCTGTATCCTGGAGGAGGGTGGCCCCGCTCTTTCTCGGGCACCTGGTGAACGACGGGTTCGGGAGCTTCTTCGCTCCGCTCCTTCCGCTTCTGATCCATCGCCTCGACTTATCCCTCGCCATGGCGGGAGCGTTCGGGACGCTGCGCATCCTGATCAGCTCCCTCACCCAGCCCGGGTTGGGGTATCTCCTCGATCGGGCCCAGCGGCCGATCCTCGCGGTGGTCGGTCCGGTCCTCACCATCTTCGCCATGGGGTTCATCGGGAGGGTGGGGAGCTTATGGCAGCTTGCGGTTGTCCTCATGGCCGGAGGCTTGGGGATCGCTCTCTTCCATCCGGCGAACGCATCGCTCGTCGCAGCGACCGGTGGCAACAAGCGGGGATTGGCGATGGCGTTCTTCTCCGCCGGTGGGACGTTGGGTGGGGCGATCGCCCCGCTCATCATCGTCCCCTACGTTAACGCCTTCGGGCTGGACAGAACCCCGTGGTTGATCATTCCCGCACTGGGGGTGATCGGCTTGATCGGGGTCTCCATCAGCAAGAACACGGACTCCTATCGGCTGATCGATGCACCGGAGAAGGAAAAGTTCTCCCTGCGTGGGCTTCCGAGCGGGCTGATCCTCCTTTGGACGGTCATCGTCTTCCGGTCTTTGGCCGGAACCTCGTTCTGGAATTTCCTCGCCGTCATGATCACGGAGCGCGGCGCCTCGACGCTGGTCGGTGGAGCGGGGATAAGCGTGTTTGCCCTGTCCGGGGCGTTGGGCGGGTTCGTCGGAGGGATCCTCTCCGACCGCATCGGGCCGAAGCGGGTGTTGTTCGGCTCGCTGGTCCTCGCTTTTCCGTTCCTTATTTTGTTTCTACACGGGCCGGCCGAGCTTTCCCTCCTCTTCCTCGGGCTGGCCGGTTTCTTCCTCTTCTCCTCCACACCGGTGGGGATCGTCGCCGCGCAGCGGCTCCTGCCCGGGAAGGTGGGGCTGGTCTCCGGCCTGGTGATGGGGTTCGCCTGGGGGGTGGGAGGGCTGTCGCTCGCCCCGATCGGCTGGCTCGCCGACCTCTACGGCCTCGTCCCGGTGATGACCGGGGTCGCCTTCCTCCCCCTCATCGGAGCGGTGCTCGTCCTGTTTTATCACGAGTGTAAACGGGGTTAACCAGGCGGGGGCCGAAGCCCCCGTTTGCGCGCTCAATCCTGCGATTCGACGATGAACTGGTAGTAGATCGGGATCGGAGTGGCGAATCCATCCGCCGAGGCGCTCTGGGCGATCGTCACCCTGACATCCGTCCCCACCACCTGTTCCAGCCCGTCGGCGAACTCGGTGAAGTACTTGAGCCCGCGGGTCTGCTGGCCGGAGAAGGTCGTGGTGCTCCAGATCCGGAACGGTCCTCCCCCCACCGCGACCTCCACGGTTACGGTGACGGCGTCCCCGTTCCGCAGCTCGGAGAGATCGATCCACCCGGAGAGGTCGAACGCGGCGGTTGTGACCGTGATCACCTTGTAGTCTCCCGCGGCGCCGGCGGTGAACGTCCCCTCGGCGTAGACGTATATCTTCTTCGTCTGGGCGAGCTGCTCGGTGGTGTACTCGTAGTAGCCGGTCGGCGGCTGCGGCGGGACGATCACCGGCTGGCCCTTGTCCGGGCTTGGAACCCCTCCCGGGGTGAGACGCCTGATGATCTCCTCCAGCTTCTCCTTGATGGTCTTCACCTCCGACTCGAGTTTCTCGATCTCCGGTTTGATCGGCTTGTACACCTCCTCTCCCGCCGGGGCGGTGGTATGGCTGGCCGGCTCGATGTCGAACCCGTTCGGGAACCCCATCTCCTTCCCGTACAGAGCGAGCCCGAGGATCCGCGCCAGGTTGTCGAGCTTCACGCGCAGGAGCTCGATCCGATCAGCGAGGGAGGAGCCGTTGTAGCTGGGGCCGGTATAGGTTGGGGCGGTGATCCCCGGTTCCACTTGGTACCCCAACCCGCGCAGGGTGAGCCCGAGCTCGCGCGCCAGGTTGTCTATCTTGGCGCGCAACTCATTCCCCAGTTCCTCAATCCTACGGGAGTTGGCCTCGACTCCGTTGCTTAGCCCCTCCAGCCGGGCCGGGATATCGCCCAGGGTGATCCGGCGCAGCCGGGCCCGCAGCGTGCTCTCGTCCATCGTCTCGTCGATGTCGACCCCGAACAGCCCCCGCACGATCGCGTCGAGCTTCAGCTCGAGCTCGAGCTGGGCGAGGCTCATTCCGGCGAGGAGATTCATCGACTCCGTATTGTTGGCGAACAGCTCGGCTGCGTCGCCCAGCACCGCCTGGAACAGACCGCCGACCAGCGGGACGTTGCCGAGGAGTTCCTTCGCCTTGCTGAGGATTGTGCTCACCACTTCGTTCCCGTTGGCGTCGAGCTGCACCCGGTGCTTCGGGGACGGGCTCTTCCCTGACGTGATCTGGTAGAGGACCTCCGGCGCGCCGTCGACGACGACGTAGTCGAGGTAGGCCTGCGCC
>JAJRTG010000032.1 GCA_024278395.1 Fidelibacterota bacterium
ACGCCACCGTGGCCGGAGGGATGGTGTACGTCATCTTCCGCCAGTCCAGAGATCCGCTCGCCGCGCTCGAGGTGCTGAAGAGGATCGTCAGCCCTCCTCTGATGCGGGAGTTCTGCTCCAAGACCGGACGGAGCCCGACGCGCCTCTCGGTGGTCAAGGCCCTGGATCCTGAAGCCAACTGGTTCTCGCACCGGGTGGCCCAGCTTCTCCCGCATGCCCAGGCGAGGCTGGATATCCCGGAGTACGCGCGCGTCTCGGAGCAGTTTCAGCTGATGATCGAGAGCGCCCTCTCCCGTAAGGTACCCCCCTTACAGGCGGTGGCCAAGGCCCGGGAGATCATCCAGGCGTTGATCTCATGAGCGGCGAGGAGGGACGCTTACACCGCTCCGGGGCGAAGGAGACCTAAATGTCGAAGCGCATCCGACTTATGGTGGGGAAGGCTCTGGTTTTTCTCGCGCTGACTGCCAGGTTCCTTCCGTTCACCTGCGCTGCGGTCCCCCTCGATCCGCGCGGGGCGGGGCTGGGGGGAGCGTACACCGCCGTTGTCAGCGGCCCGCTCGCCGGACTGCGCAATCCCGCGGGGATCGTCGATTCCCCCGGGGTGCACGGAGCGGTCGGAGCCCTGCGCTCGGATACGGATGACTTCGTTCTCGGAGTCTCCGTCGCCACCGGGGAGGGCCCGGCTGTCGCCTGGGCGAGTGGCGGGGGGATGATCCAGGGAGGTCTTGCGTTCTACGCCCTTCCGGAGCTCAAGCTGGGGCTTGGGATCTCCTACCGCACAGGCCCGGGTGTCGCCCGCGGGGTCTCGCTCGTTCTCGGGGGAGAGTACCGCATCCCTTCCGTCCGTTTTGGGATGAGCTTACACAACCTCGGCTCCGGGATCTTCGGCGTGGGTGATCCCGTCTTCGGATACATCGGGGCGGCGATCGAGGCGGTCCCCGGGATTACGGTTGTGGGGGACCTCAAGCTCTCCCCAACCGGAAGCGAGGTCGCGATCGGGGGCGAAGCCTCCCTCTGGCGCGTGCGCTTCCGCTGGGGCGTGGCCGTCCACCTCGCCGGGGGGTTCATCCGCGCCGGGCTCGGGGTGGGCGGGGAGCTCTTCGGGATCGGGATGGATCTGGCTGGAGGGCTCGCCGGCCCGGAGCATCACCCGTTCTTCTCGCTCGGGATAAGCGCGGGGATCCCGGCCTGGTGGTAGCTAGTGTTGGATCTCCAGCCCCCCCGGCGCCGCTCCCGGAAAGCCGGTGATCTCGGTCCCGGTCGGATTTCCCGTCTCCGGATCGACCTGCACGATCGCGTGGTGGTTCACGTCCACCACCCACAGGTGCCCGTCGTAGAAATCGATCCCCGCGACCGGGAAGAGGGAGGCGTCTAGTTGCACCGGATCACCCACGACCTCGAGCTGCGTACCGGACATTATGTCGTACCGGGGGACGATCCGGATCTTGTACAGGAGGTGGGTCTCCCCTTCCAGGTACCACAGGTAGCCGGAGGTGTTCTCCTCCGGGGTCCAGTCGAGGCCGGCCGGGGTCCAGAGGAACGGGACGTTTCCCACCTGCGGAGATGTGCTCTTGAAGTAGTTCTGGCCGAACGAGCCGTAGACCTGCATGTTTGTCCGGTTCATTCCGTAGATCTTCCTGCTCAGGGCGTCCACGTGCCAGATCCGCTTCGGCTCCTCGGCACCGTAAGTCAGGTTGCGGGGTGATTGGGCGGGGGCATCGAAGATCATGCCCACGCTTCCGGTGGTGGGGTCGATCGATATGATCCGTTGATTCCCGTTGTTCTGACAGGCGACGAACAGCCAGGTCTTTCCGTTCGCCTCCCCTACGGTGATCCCCTGCGGCTGGGCGACCGGGAGAGGGAAGGAGTCGAGGAGATCTCCGGTCATGCTCAGGCGGTAGACGGTGTTCAGGTTGACGTCCGTGATCCACACCGCCGGGGCCACTTCCACCGTCACGGACTTCGTCGCGGTGGAGCCGTCCTGCGCGCGCACCGTGAGGCTCAGCGTGAAGGTGCCCGCGTGTTCATAGGTGTAGTCGCCGCTTTCGTCGTAGGATTCGTCACCGGTTCCGAACGACCAGTGATAGGTCGAGATTCCGCTTGGGCCGGTCGACCCGCTTCCGTTGTAGTGGATAGTCAACGGGACGACCCCGGACAGGGGGGTAACGTCGATCTCCGCCTTCGTCCCGCTCGGGAAGAGCATACATCCGGAGATGATTGTCCCGATGAGGATGAGCATTGTGCCCAACGCCACCGTCCGCTTCCATCCATTCGTCATAGGCGCCTCCTTATCGTTGACCTTCTCATCCTTACTATATCATGAAGAAAAGCAAAGGTTAAGCGCCGGCTGGGTGAAACCGTTTGCGTCGGCGCTTGCGGTTGATTTTTCCATGATCTATCCATATAGTTTTCCTGTTTTCGCCATAGAAATTTTCCGTTAGATGTGTAACCTATAACCGTGGATCAATTCAGTGAGAAATAAATGAGAAAACGAAGAAATAAGTTCGTTGGTGAGGAGGTGAATCAAATGCCTAAGAAACAGATCCTTGACAAGCTTTCCATCTACATTCCACAGAAGAAGATGGAAGCAAAGCCGGTCGAGCGGCTCATCCGCCTGAGCGAGAAGCGCGACCGCTCGATCAACTACCTTGTGGTAGACGCGATCCTTCAGTATCTGGACCGCGAAGAGAA
>JAJRTG010000033.1 GCA_024278395.1 Fidelibacterota bacterium
ATTACATCACAAAGCCGTTCTCCCCCCGCGAGCTCGTGCTCCGCGTGCAGGCGGTCCTCCGCCGGTTGGCCGGACCGGCCCCGGAGGCCCCGGTGTGGATCGGCGACCTCGTGGTGGACCTAGCCGGGCGCGAGGTGCGCCGGGACGGCGCACCCGTGGAGCTCACCCCGACCGAGTTCGACCTCCTCGCCTTCCTTGTCCGCCGGCCGAACCGGGTGTTCACCCGCCTCCAGCTCCTCAAGGAAGTGCAGGGCTATACCACCCCCGCCCTCGCGCGGAACATCGACAACCACATCATGAACCTGCGGCGTAAGATCGAACCGGACCCGTCCCGCCCGCGGATCATCAAGACCGTCTACGGAGTCGGGTACAAGCTCGTCCTCCCCCGGCCGGGGAATAAAGATGAGGCTTAAGGCGGTTCCGCTCCGTTGGAAGCTGTTTCTCGGCCTCGCCGTCGTGGTCGTCGCCTCCCTCGGAGCGGTCTACGCCGTCGCCACTCACCTCCTCGTCTCCGACGCCAAGGAGTTCATCGCTTCGGAGCACGCGGCGCAGGCAGTCGGGATCAAGGCCCAACTCGTCTCCTACTACTCGGAGCACATGAGCTGGGACGGGGTGGAGAGTCTGTTCAGCACCCACGGTCAGAACAGGGGGATGGAGCACCGGCAGGGGAGCGGGCAGTTCCTCCTGACCGATCCCGAGGGGAAGATCGTCTACGCCAGCTCGCAGCGGCTCAAGGAGGTGGCCCTATCCCCCCGTCTCCTCAAGGAGGGGATCCCGATAACCGTGGCGGGAGAGGTGGTCGGGATCCTGTTCACCGGCCCGCTCCTCGGCCAGTTCACCGAACTCGAGGCAAGGCTGTTGGACTCCGTCCGCCGCACCGTGGCCTACGCCGCGGTGATCAGCCTGGGGATAGCCCTTGGGATCGGGCTGATCCTCTTACGGGGCATCACCGCCCCGTTCGCGCGGCTGACCGCGGCGACACGGGCGATCTCCTCCGGTGACCTCACCCGACCGGTCCCGGTCCTCGGAGATGACGAGATCGGGAGGCTCGGGCGCGTGTTGGAGGAGCTGCGCGTCGGGCTGGCCCGGTCGGAGGAGGTGCGGCGGCGCATGCTCGCCGACATCGCCCACGAACTGCGCAATCCTCTCGCCATAATCAGGGCCAAGGTGGAGGCGATGCTCGACGGGATCCAGCCTGCAGACGAGGAGAACCTGGTAAGGCTGAACGAGCGGCTCCTTCACCTGTCGGGGTTGGTCGACGAGCTGCAGGACATCGCCCTCGCCGAGGCGAACGAGCTCCCCCTCGACCGCGCGCCGATCGACCTGGAGGAGTTCCTCCGCGGAGTCGCCGCGGACGCCCGCACCCTGTCGGCCGGGGAGGAGAAGGAGTTCCGCCTGGAGATCCCCGCCGAACTCCCCCGGGCCTACGCCGACCGCAGGCGCCTGCACCAGATCGTGTGGAACCTGATCACGAACGCGTTGCGTCACACCGGCCCCGGAGATGCGATCACCCTGCACGCCGAGCCCCGGGATGGTGAGGTGCTGATCCAGGTGATCGACACCGGCGAAGGGATGCCGGCGGAGACCGTGGCCCACGTCTTCGACCGCTTCTACAAGGGGAGGGGATCGAAGGGGCTGGGGCTCGGCCTGGCGATCACCAAGGCGCTCGTCGAGGCGCACGGCGGCCGGATCTGGGTGGAGAGCGCACCCGGCGAGGGGACCCGCTTTTCGTTCACCATCCCGATCTTCCCCACTTAGAGATCGGACCCGGTCATCCTGACAGGTTCCAGAAACGTCGTTCACGCCCACTTCACACCGCTCGGTTACCTTTGCACCATCCAAACGAAAAGGAGTGGTCAAAATGACCAGAACAAAGACGATAATCATCGGGATCTTGCTGCTCACCCTGCTTGCGTTCGGGCTCGTCGCCCTGGCGGGGGGCGGCTTCGGAAGAGGGTCCGCTCCCGACAAACCGGGAGCCGGCGTCTGCATGCAGGAGCGAGACTCGGACGGGGACGGGATCCCCAACTGCGATGATCCCGACTGGACCCGTCCGCTCGACGGAACCGGCTACGGTGCGATGAACTGTCCCCATGACGGGGCCAGGGGCGAACAGGGGAACGGCCCTCATGACGGAAGAGGCTTCAGGCAGGGCGACTGCCCCCGCGACGGAAGCGGAGGCGGCCGTGGGATGCACCGCGGATACGGGAACGGCGCCCACATGGGTGTAGACGACAAATAGATCGCCGACAGGGGCGGGTTTTAAAACCCGCCCCTGCCCCGCAAGGAGGTCGGAAATGCCCAACGGCTCTGGTTGGAACTGGCGGAGCATGATCTCATTCTCCCTCCTCTTCTCGATGATCGTGCTCTCCCTCTCCGGGGTCTTCCTCTACGTCTCTCCGAGCGGGAGGATCGCCCGGGAGGCGGGCTGGCAGATACTCGGTTTCGACAAGGAGGGATGGAAGGTGATCCACGACCTGTTCGGGTTCTTCTTCATCATCCTCACGCTGGTCCACCTTTGGCTGAACCGCCGCGCGATCGCCTGTTACATGCGCGACCGGGTGCGGAACGTCTACCGGCTGCGGGCGGAGCTGATCGCCGCGGGAGC
>JAJRTG010000034.1 GCA_024278395.1 Fidelibacterota bacterium
CATCTTCGATTTGATAAGCTTCTGTTCGGTGGTCATGGTGTTATCACTCCTTTCTGGTTGTTTTTGCTTCCCGGAAAGGATACGCTGTGACCACCTCTTTTCTAGGTCACTTGTCAGATCAAGTCGTGACTACTGCAATCCGAAGCGAATGCCTTGCTGAACGTACCGAGAATGAGGTCCACCTCATCGGTCAACCCAAATTGGGCCGCTGTCCCGCGACCGCGTCCGGTCACGCCTACTCCATGGGCATCGTCGACCAGGAGGCGCGCCCCGTATTTCCGGCACAACGCAACGATGTCCGGCAACGGAGCAACCTCCCCGCTCATGCTAAACACCCCGTCCACCACCACGAGCTTCCCCGCCTTGGCGGGAATCCCCTGGAGGATACGCTCGAGGTCGTCCATGTCGTTGTGGCGGAACCGGAGCAGCCGGCCGAGCGCCATGCGGGCGCCGTCGATGATGCTCGCGTGATCCTCCTTGTCGGCGATGATGACGTCTTCGCGCCCAACGAGCGCCGAGATGACCCCGAGGTTCGTCTGGTACCCGGTGCTGAACACGAGTGCTTTCTCCTTCCCAAGGAAACGAGCCAGCCGTTCCTCAAGCTCGGTGTGCAGTTCCAACGTCCCGTTCAAAAACCGCGATCCGGTACAGCTCGTCCCGTACTTATCGATCGCTTCCCGCGCTGCCCGCCGCACCGCGGGATGGGCGGTCAGCCCGAGATAGTTGTTCGACCCGATCATGATCAACCGCTGATCATTGATCGTCACCTCGGTCCCGTCGGTCTCGTCCAGCGGGATGAAGAACGGATACATCCCGAGTTTCTGCGCTTCACGCGGGCTCATCGGATAACCCATCACCCGCGCTGCATCCGGATCGGTGAAGAACGCGCGGCATTTCTCGAACAGATCCACGTCCGCCTCCTAGATCAACTTATAGTACTTCATCAACGCCCACTCGAAGAGCCCCGATGGGAGCACCCCTTTGACCGCGGCGGCGAGCCGCTGAAATGGCGCTCCTACGGTGTAGCGAACTCGCGGCGACCGGCTCCTCAGGATCCTGAGAACAAGGCGAGCGACCAACTCCGGCGCCGACCCGGTGAGTTCATCGTGCTCCGCGACCGCAAGTGCACGTTTGAACTGTTCTTCATACGGTGATCCCGCAGCGGCCGCCGCCTGACGCCGGTTGGCGGTGAAGCCCGTGCGAAAATCACCGGGTTCGATCAGCACCACCCGGATTCCGAACGGACTGGTCTCCATGCGCAGGGCTTCGGTCATCCCTTCCAGTGCGAACTTGGTCGCGCTGTACATCCCCTGATAAGGAAGACCGATCCGGCCAGCGATGGACGAGACTTCACTATCGTCCCGCTGCCCTGAGCCCGCATATAGGGCAGGACCGCACGACAGACGCGAAGGACTCCGAAGAAGTTGGTTTCGAACAGCTCTTTCGCTTCATCGATCGACGTGTCTTCGACCGCGCCTGCGATCCCAAAGCCAGCGTTGTTCACTACCGCATCTATTCGTCCCCTTTCATCCACCACGAGCTTGATTCCATCCCGAACCGAATCGTCATTATTGACGTCCATGCGGATCATGCGAACCCCATTGACATCCTCAGCAACTGGATTACGGCTGGTTCCGTAGACGACCCAGCCGTTCCGCGCCAGATGCGCAGCACACGCCGCACCGATGCCGGAAGAAGCTCCGGTTATCAGGACTACTTTCCCCATCCCTGCTCCCTTCTCTCATCCCCCTGAAACGACAACAAAAACCCGGGGAAGCACGCCGCTTCCCCGGTCGAACTGCACGGAATATCGGATTCTCCCGCCTATAGAAGATCCATACCGGCAGAGATCGTGACGTCCTTAGACCAATCGATCGCGCCTGCTGCCTTGGAAAGGCCTACCTGTATCGATATGTCCGCCCCACCAAGGTTAAACATGACTGAGCAGGTCGCCGATTGACTTTCAGCGGCAACTCCCCCTCGCGGCTGAATCCGCTGGAATTGGTAGTTAAACACCAGGTCCACATCCTCCTTCAAAGCGTAGTCGTAAGAGACGTTCACCGTCAAGGTGTTCTCCGCCATGATATCGAACGGCCCATGGAATCCCGCGTGAAACGCGAGCTGAGCACCGGGCTGAGGGGCAAAGGCAGCATCAGCGGATGCCGTGACCAAAATATCATGGGTATCATCGTAGGGATCGACGAGTTCATACCCCAACCCAGCCTGAACGGCCCAACCGCAGCTCACCTCGTCGCCTGTAGCGAGGATGTCGTCCTCAATCGTAAGGAGTGCACGTGCGTCTAAGGTCACTCCAGCGGCATTCTCGATGACCTGCTCGATCGCAGCGACTAGATCCTTGGTCGTTGCGTACTCCGCCTTCTTGCCGATCTCGGTGGCGATTGCCATCAGGGTCTCGTCCGACAGGGGATCGGAGATCGCGCCCGCGGCCAGCAGGTCGTCCTGGATCTTGACCGCCTTGGCGAGCGGGGTGACGTCGGTGAACCTCCCGTACCCGAGCCCGATGCTCACATCCACCGCCGGCTCCGCCTGGCCGAGGGAGTACGAGGCATCGGCCCCGCCGAACCCGAAGATCGGCGCTTCATCACTCAGATAGTAGCGGAACGTTCCCGTCCCCTGCCCGAGTCCCGCAGCGATCGCAAAGTCACTCAGGTCGAGTGAACCGGCCCCGGTCAGGGTGAACCCGAAGTCGGGGGAGTCGTACAACCGTGAGTAGTTGAGTGCGATCCGCCCGGAGTTGATCTCGACCCCGGCCGTTGCCGGATCGTCGAAGTAGTGATAGCTCAGTGTGAGCTTGAGATCGGACAGGCTCGTCTGCGGAGACCGGTAGTCACACAAGGACACCGGCGTCCCCATCACCACAACTCCGATCAACACCGTTCCCAGGATAAACGTTACCCACTTCATCTTCATCACCTTCCTTGCGCATTGTGAAACTGACGTTAATTATAACACGAAACGGTTTTCACGGCCATCGCCCTCCTTCCGTCCCTGCCGTCCCTGTCCGCACCTCGGGAGGGCACACCCGTCCCCCTGTGTTTCCCCTCATCCGACACGGGTCCTGCACCGTTGCTATTCCCTTATTAAGGAGCTAAGCTGGCTCGAGCGGCGCAGTAGAAGGAAGAAGGAGATCGGGGATGAACAGGGACTCCTGCAGGTGTGGATCGAGAGCCGCTCCCATCCGGGAGTGCGCGCGCCTGACCACGGGGCTGCTGCTGGCGACCGCCATCTCCTTGCTATCCATCGCCTCCTTGACAGCGCGTGCGGCCGCGCCCCTGACCGCCGGCACCACGGGATGCACCCATGCGCAAACCGCCGATCCGGCGGGGATGGAGTTCCGGGGGCTGATCTGGCGCACGATCGACCGCTACTACCACCCCGGGATCTACGCCGAGTTGTACGACCCGGCGGGCAACCGCCGCCTCCTGAACAAGGCGAAGGCGGTGGGGGCGAACTTCCTCCTCGTCCGGGCCTTCTACACCTGCAGCGAGAGCGGAGAGCTGACGGGAGACGAGACCGAGGCGGAGTACTACCTGGGTCGTGCGATCGATGCCGCACACGCGGAGGGGTTCGGCGTCTTTCTGACCCCGTACGTCGAGTCGGCCTGCTTCTGGCCGAAGCGGGAATGCTCTCTGTCGGACGAGGACTGGACCGGGATCGTCCTCAGATGGGCCGCCTTCGCCGAGGAGCATAAGGTCGAGCTCTTCGCCCCCGGGCTTGAGATGAGCCTGATATTCGAGCCGGACCGGGCCGCGGAGTGGTACAAGGAGGTCCTCCCCGAGCTGCGAGGAGTCTATTCCGGGAGGATCGCGGTCGCCGAGCACCCGTACATCGGAACGGGAGAATGGGAGGTCCTCGACCGGGAGGGGGCGTTCGTCGGCTATGACTGCTTCGGGATCGCCGTCTTCCCGTGGAAGCGCTCCGGGGATGAGATCGACATGCGGAGCCTGGAGGACTACCGCGCCGACGCCGCGGCCCGGGCCGAGCTGGCATGCAACATCGCCCACCGACAGGGTATCGACTGCGTCTTCATCTCCGCCCTCGGGATGGACCTATGGCACGGGGGAACCCCCGACCCGATGACCCGGGCGAAAGGGTATGAGCTTGGAATCGAGGTCGCGGCCCAATACGGCCTTTGCGGCGTCTTCCTCCACAACTGGGCGGCGGAGCCGGATCAGTTGGGAAGCGCCACGGAGGTGGAAGAGATGCTCAGGCGCAACTGGACCGAGCAGGAGTAGACGGTCGCACAGGCTGCTTCATATCACCGGCTCACGCTCTCGGTCGCCTTCTCCGCCGCCGCCTCGCGCAGGGCCTCGGTGAGGGGATCGAGGTTTCCCTCCAGGATCTCCCCCAGTTTGTACAGGGTGAGGTTTATCCGGTGATCGGTCACCCGGTTCTGGGGGAAGTTGTAGGTGCGGATCTTCTCGGAGCGATCGCCGGAGCCGATCTGGGAGCGGCGCGTCGCGGAGAGCTCCTTCTCCTTCTCCCGCTCGTACAGGTCCTTGAGACGGGCGCGCAGGACGCGCATCGCCTGCGCCTTGTTCTTGTGCTGCGACTTCTCGTCCTGACAGCTCACCACGATCCCGGTCGGGATGTGAGTGATCCGAACCGCCGAATCGGTCGTGTTCACGCTCTGCCCTCCCGGGCCGGATGAGCGGAACACGTCGATCCGTAGGTCCTTGGGATCGATCTCCACCTCCACATCCTCGGCCTCGGGGAGGACGGCGACCGTGGCGGTCGAGGTATGGATCCTCCCGGAGGACTCGGTCTCCGGGACCCGCTGCACCCGGTGCACCCCGGACTCATAGCGGAACCTCCCGTACGCCCCCTTCCCCTCCACCGCGAACACGATCTGCTTGAACCCGCCGAGCGGGGTGGGATGGGAGTCGAGAAGCGATATCTTCAGCCCCTTCGCCTCGGCGTAGCGGGCGTACATGCGGAACAGGTCGGCGGCGAACAGGCTCGACTCCTCCCCACCGGCCCCGGCGCGGATCTCGACGATCGCGTTCTTGGCGTCGTCCGGATCAGGCGGGATGAGGAGAAGATAGAACTTGCGCTCGAGCGCCTCCAGCTTCTCCCGGTCGGCCGCGATCGCCTCGGCGAGCTCGTCACGGAGCTCCTCCTCGCTCTCCAACATCTCCTCTTCCTCGGCGATCGCCTCGGCGAGGCGGACCCATTCCTCACCTACGTTTATCACCTCACGCAGGTGGGCGTAGCGCTGGGCGAGCTCCCGGTAGGAGGGGCTCGCGATCACCTGGGGATCGCTCAGCTTCCCCTCGATGGAGTTGAACTCCTCCCGCGCTTGCGATAAGTGTTTTCTGATCTCCGTTTTTCCCATTGTGACAAAAAACTACGGGATGGGACACTCGATTTCAAGCCCCTTGCAGTCTGGAAATGGTCTCCCGCAGGAACCGGTTCTCCTCGAGGAGATGGGCGATCTGGGACTCCTTGTCGGCGAGGCGGGCGCGCAGCTCCCGGACGAGGGTGTCCTTCTCAACGGCGCCCTCCTCCCCGCACGCGGCCACGACCCGCCGCAGGTACTTCACTTCCTCGGCCAGGACCCGCTCCAGGTCGCAGGCGAAGTCGACCGCGTCGAGCGATGCTTGCGAGATCAATTGCTCAAGAAATTCATCTCGTTCCATGCTTCGATCTTCCCCGACCAGG
>JAJRTG010000035.1 GCA_024278395.1 Fidelibacterota bacterium
ACCCCCGGCTTCCCGAAGATCGCCATCAGCGCCAGGGCGAGGATGATCGCCGGGAAAGCCATGATCGCGTCGACCAGGCGCATGACGATCAGGCCGAACGTGTCGTAGAACCCGCACAGCATCCCGATCGGAAGCCCGACCACCAGGGCGAACGCCGCGATCGCCAATCCGAGCAGGAGGGTGATCCGCGTCCCGACGAGGGCGCGGCTCAGGATGTCCCGGCCGAAGTGGTCGGTCCCGAGGAGGTGCGTCCAGTTCGGCCCCTGCAGCCGGTCGGCCAGGTTCAATCCGTTGGGATCGTACGGGGAGATCGCCGGGCCGCTCGCCGCGATGAACAACAGGATCCCGAGCATTATCACCGCGAACAGGGTCGTCTTCCGCTTCGTGGCGAACGCGAGAAACGATGAGCCAACCGCACTCGCCCGATCGGCCGTCAATCTCCACCATCTCTTCAAGATCAATCGAAATGACAGTCTGTTTTTCATCGGTAGCGGATCCTCGGATCGAGCATGGCGTAGGTCAGATCGGTCAGGAAGTTGATCACCACGTAGAGCACCGCAACAACCATCATGATCCCCTGGATCACCGGGTAGTCGCGCTTCAGCACCGACTGCACGATCAGGCTCCCCACCCCGGGAAGGGCGAACACGTTCTCCGTCACCACCGCCCCGGAGACGAGCGAGGCGAAGGTGAACGAAACGACGGTCACCGTCGGGATCGCCGCGTTGCGGAGCGCGTGCTTGACGATCACGGACCACTCCGAGAGCCCCTTCGAACGCGCGGTGGTGATGTAGTCGGCCTCCAGCACGTCGAGCATGCTCGAGCGGGCGGTGCGGGCGACCAGAGCGGCGTTCACGAACCCGAGCGATATCGCGGGCAGAATCAGGTTCCTCAGGTTGGCGAGGTCGCCGGTGGCGAGGACGGAGGTGAACCCCGAGCTCGGGAGGAGATGGAGCTTGCCCGCCACAACGACCATCAGCATCAGCCCGAGCCAGAAGCTCGGGATCGACGCACCGGCGAGGGCGACCAGGAGCAGTGTATTGTCCGTCCAGCTGTTCGGGCGGATCGACGAGATCACCCCGGCCGGGATCCCGAGCCCGACGACGACCATGAGGGCCATGATCCCTAAGAAGACGCTCGTCTCGGCGCGCTGGCCGATCATCCGCAGCACCGGCTGGCGCGAGAACAGGGACTCCCCGAGGTCGCCGTGCAGGAAGTTCACGATGTAGCGGTAGTACTGGACCCCGATCGGCTGATCCAGCCCCCAGGTCGCCCGCAGGCTCGCGATCTGCTCCGGAGTGGCGTTCGGCCCGAGCAGGACATCGGCGGGATCTCCGGGTATGAGCTGCATGAAGACGAACGTGATGCTGATCACCAAGAAGGTGCTCACAATCATCCCGCCTCCCCGCCGCATGATGAACGATAGCACCTGGCCCCCTCCTTCCTGTAGGTTAGGTAAGCGGCCCCTCGGCCGCGATCAGCAGAGGGGCCGCGCTGTTTTAACTACTTCCGCCAGGAGTTCCAGAAGTACGGCGAGAGCATCGGCGGACGGGCCTCGGTCCCGTACCCGCCTCCGATCTCGGCGCGCATCAGGTGGAGCTGATAGGCGTCACCGAACTTGATCGCCGGCACCTGCTGATACCACAGGCGCATGATCTCCTCCCACTTGGCGTAGCGGGCCTTGAAATCGGTGATCTTGTTCAGCTCCTCACGCAGTTTCTGAATCTCCGGGGTGTTCCACCAACCGGCGTAGTTCGGGTTGAGCATCAGGACGAGCGACGGATCCGGGGTCGTGCTGTAGTAGGAGAACGCAAGCTCCCACTGCGGGTCCTTCACGTTGTTCCGCCGCGCGAAGAAGGTCGCCTTGTCGTAGACCTGGAGATCGACCTTGAACCCGACCTTCTCCAGCTGGTCCTTGACCACGAGCGCCTGGTTGTACTGGGCGGTCATGTCCTGAGCCACGATCATCCTGATCGGCTCGCCGTTGTAACCGGCCTCCTTCATCAGCCGCTTCGCCTTCGCCGTGTCGTGCTGGTTGTACAGCTCGGTCCCGGCGGTGGTGTACCATCGGATCCCGGGCGCGAAGTAGCTGCCGTCCAGGCTCCAGAACGTGGGATCCCCGTAGCCGGCGGCCATGATCGGGGTCATGTCCAGGGCGGCGAGGATCGCCTGCTTCAGGGTGTAGTTGGTGGCGAGCAGGCTCTTCTTGTTGTTGACGAGCATGATCGGGTAGATCGGCGGATGGTTGGTGATGATCGGGACGACGTTCTTATCGTCCTTGACCGTGGAGAGAAGGTCGCTCGGGATGTTGACGGCGTAGTCGTAGGTTCCGAATTGGACACCGACGAGCCGCGCGTTGTCCTCGGGGACGAAGAAGAACTGAAGCTTGTCGAAGTATGCGACCTTCTTGCCGGCGAAACCGCTCGCCGGTTCGGATACGGCGGAGTACTTGTCGAACCGCTCGAGGAGGATGTAATCCCCGGCCTTCCACTCGACGAACTTGTACGGCCCGGTCCCGATCAGGTCCTTGGGGGCGATCGGCTGGTCGCCGGCGGCCTCCACGACGGACTTGGGGTAGATCACCGGCCCGCCGTAGATGTTGGCGAGGTAGGTGGTCATCGGCGCGAACGGCTGGTCGAGGGTGATGACGATCGTGTAGTCGTCCGGAGCGGAGATGTCGGTCACGTGCGACCACAGGGCCTTGGAGGTCAGCCCGTACTTGCCCCACCGCTCGAGCGAGGCGAGGACGTCGGCCGAGGTCATCTCCTGCCCGTTGTGGAACAGGACCCCGTGCCGGAGATGGAAGGTGGCCACGGTCCCGTCGGCGCTCAGCTCCCAGCTCTCGGCGAGCATCGGCTGCGGGGTGTAGGTGGCATCGAACGCGAACAGGCCCTCGAGCACATGCCGCGCGGGGATGCTCGCCGCGACTCCGGTCGTCATCTGCATGTCGAGCGTCCCCGGCTCCGAGGCGAGGGCGCAGTTGAAGGTTCCTCCGTATTTTGGCTCATCCGCCATGACAGCGGTCGTCGCTATTAGAAGCAGTGAAATAGTCAGTAAAACCGCGATTAAACCATTCTTCTTCAAGATTGCCTCCTTCTTTCTTTAAGTTTTCTGGTTGCCCTTCGGTGCAGAATCACCCTGCTCTTCTGTGACCACCCCCTTTCCTTGGGCGGGAACGGCATCGGGACGGACCCCGGCCATCATCAGGCCGAGGGTCTCCACCTCCACCCCTTCCCGCTCCACCACTCCCATGATCTCCCCTTCGTAGATGACAGCGATCCGATCGGCAAGGTTCAGGATCTCATCCAGGTCCTCGGAGATCAACAGGATCGCGCAGCCCTTCCCCCGCTGCTCGATCAGCCTGCGGTGGACGTACTCGGTGGCGCTGACGTCGAGACCGCGCGTCGGCTGCGCGGCGACGAGGACGCGCGGATTGCGCGAGAGCTCCCGCGCCAGGATCAGCTTCTGGATGTTCCCACCGGAAAGGCTCTTCACCAACGTCTTCCGCGAAGGGGTCTTGATGTCGAAATCCTTGATCAGGCGGTCGCTCTCCTCGGCGATACGGGTGAAGTTCAGGAAGATCCCGTGAGCGTACGGAGGGTGATGATGGTCCTTCAGGATCAAATTCTCCTCCACGCTGAATTCCCCCACCGTCCCGTCGACCATCCGCTCCTCCGGGATATAGGAGAGGCCGTGATCGAGGAGCCGGGCCGGAGACGCTCCGGTTACATCACGCCCGTCGATCATGACCCTGCCGCGGCTCGGTCGGCGCAGTCCGGCGATCACCTCAGCCAGCTCCCGCTGGCCGTTCCCCGACACCCCGGCAAGCCCCAGGATCTCGCCCGCCCGCACCTCCAGGTCCACTCCCCGCAGGGCGTCGAGCCCGGCGTCCCCCTCGGCCCAAAGCCCCTCCACGGCCAAGCGGACGTCCCCCTGCTCGACGGGAGGGCGGTCGACGCGAAACAGGACCTCCCTGCCGACCATCAGCCGGGCCAGGCCCTCCTTGGTCGCCTCGGCGGTGGGGACCGTATCCACCACCCGTCCGTCCCGCAGCACCGTCACCCGGTCGGAGAGCCCGATCACCTCGTGCAGCTTGTGGCTGATGAAGATGATCCCGTGCCCGTCGTCCACCATCTGCCGCAGGATCTGGAAGAGCTCATTGACCTCCTGCGGGGTGAGGACGGCGGTCGGCTCATCGAGTATGAGGAGGGAGGCTCCGCGGTAGAGGACCTTCAGGATCTCGACCCGCTGCTGTTCCCCCACGGAGAGCTGTCGGACCTCGGCGCTCGGATCGACGTGCAACCCGTACAGCCTCGCCAACTCCTCTATCCGAGCGGAGACGCGGTCCAGATCGAGGACGACCCTCCGGGAGGAGGGGAGCCCGAGCGCCACGTTCTCCGCCACGGTGAACGTGGGGACGAGCATGAAGTGCTGGTGGACCATTCCGATCCCGCGGCGGATCGCATCGAGCGGCGAGTGGAACCGCACCGGGGCGCCGTTCACCAGTATCTCACCGGCGTCGGGGCGATAAAGTCCGTAGAGGATCTTCATCAACGTGCTCTTACCCGCCCCGTTCTCACCCAGAAGGGCGTGGATCTCACCGGCGCGGACGTCGAAATCCACGTGATCGTTCGCCAGCACGCCGGGGAACCGCTTGACGATCCCGCGCGCCTCCAGCGTCTCGACCCTCTGCCCTATCGCTACAACCAAGCCTTCGCTCCTCAACTGGGCGGCCGGGACGGTAACGCCCCGACCGCCTCAAACCCCTAGTCTCCGAGATTGATCTGGATCTTCCCGCTTATGATGTCGTCGATCGTCTGTCCGACGAGCCCCTCCGGGTTCACCGCGATCTTCAGCCCACCGTTCGCCAGGGTGAGGGGGAAGACCTTCCCGCCCAGTACCCCGTTCTGGATGGACTCGATCATCGGCTTCAGGGCGACGGTCCAATCGACGATGACGCTGCTTACCACGATCTTGGGAGCGAGCGGGCTCTGGTCGACGTCGTACCCGAACCACAGGACCCCGTGCTTCTTGGCGACCCCGATCGCCCCGATCACCATCTGGGAGGTGCCGGTGAGGACGTCGGCCCCGGCGTTGATCATCGTGCGCGCCGTCTCGGCGGCAAGGGAGACATCGCTATATGATCCAGTCCAGGTGACGCTCACCGTGGCGTTCGGGTTGGTGGCCAGCACGCCCGCCTTGAACCCTTCGGTGTAGCGCTTCGCATCACCGGTCTCGATCGGGCCGATCACCCCGATGATCCCGGACTGCGAGAGTTTGGCCGCAAGGACCCCCTGCACGTACCCGCCCTGCTCCGAGTAGGGCTGGTAGGAGAAGACGTTGGTGATCCCCATGTCGGAGAAGGTGTTCGCCGTAGAGCCCCACGCGAAGCTCACATTCGGAAAGTCGGGCGCGATATCGACGAGCGAGCTCCCGTACTGGGACCCGTGGGCGATGATCAGGTTGTACCCCTGACTCGCATAGTCCCGGATCGCCGCCGCCGCATCCGAGATCACGAACATGTTCTCCGAATAGTCGATCTGGAAGTTGTCCTTCCCCATCTCCTTCTGGATCGCCATCAGAGCCTCGTACATGCTCTGGCTCCACGCTGAGTCGTTGATCGTGCTCGGCATGACGAAGGCGACGCGGAACGGCGCCGCCGCGGCCAAGATCCCGAACGACGAACCGATGATCCCGATCAATAGTAGACCGATTGCCAGTTTCCTTACTTTCATGATCTCCCTCCTTAATTTATTGGCCTGCGAGTGAGTTTTCTCCCGATCTTTTTGGAGTGGCATCACCCCCTTTTTCATTTAGCTTTCCCCACGCTCGAACGGCTTGTTCAACGCCGCGGGTGTGTTAACCCGCCGCTTGGCCATCGCCGTCAGCACCAGGATCGTGACGACGTACGGCATCATGAGCGCGAAATCGGACGGGACGTTTACCCCCTTTACCTGCAGCCAGACCTGTATAGCGTTCACCGTGCTGAACAGCAGCGCTCCGAGAAGAACACCGGAGGTGCGCCATCCCCCGAAGTAGACGAGGGCGACCGCGATGAACCCCATCCCGTTCGTCAGGTTCTGCTGAAAGGTGTTGAGCAGGGCGATGGAGAGCGACGCCCCGGCGACCCCGGAGAGCGTCCCACCGAGGATGACGGTCATGTAACGGATGCGCTCGACGTTGACCCCGAGGGAATCGGCCGCCTCCGGCTTCTGTCCGGCGGCGCGCACCTTCAGCCCGAACGGGGTCCTGTTCAACACGAACCAGGCGATGGGCACGAGCGCGAACGCGACGTAGACCAGTATGTTGTGATGGAAGAATATGTCCCCGATCACCGGGATCGCGGAGAGCCCGGGGATCACGAGATCAGGAAACCCGTCTATCGTCTGGACGTGCCCCACCGTCATCCCGAACAGGAGGGTGCTCAACCCGAGGCCGAAGATGTAAAGCCCTATCCCGCTGATCCCCTGCTCCGCCTTCAGGGTGACGCTGATGAACGCCATCAGCAGCCCCAGCACCGCCCCGATCCCCGCCGCGCTGATAAGCCCCAGGGAGAGGCTTCCCGTCCTGAGGACGATGAAGAAGGCGACGTACGCCCCCATCAGCATGATCCCGTCCACCCCCAGGTTGAGCACCCCGCTCAACTGCCCGATCGTCTCCCCGATCGCCGCGTAGAGGTAGGGAGTGGCGAGGCGCACGGCGGAGCTGGCGATCCCGGCGATGACCGATCCGATCATCCTTCTGCCTCCTCCCTCACCGTCGCCGCTTGATCGACCCGCTTGGCCTGGCGGCGACGCAGGATCTCGCTCCCCACCACGAACAGGACGATCAACCCGTTCAACGCCACCATCAGCGCCGAGGGGACCTGCACGACCCGCTGCATCTTGTTCGCCCCGGTGAGGAGGGCCCCGAGGAGGAACGACGCCGGGATCGCCCCGATCGGGTGCAGCTGCCCGAACAGGGCGGCGACTATCCCGTTGAACCCCGCGCTCCCGGTGAACCCGAACGCCGATCCGTCGGTGAACATGCGGTGATGCAGCCCCAGGACCTCCACCGCCCCGCCCAGCCCGGCGAGCCCGCCAGCGAGGAGGAGGGACAGGACCATGTACCGCTTCACGTTGATCCCCGCCCCCACGGCGGCGCGCAGGTTCTTACCCACGGTGCGGATGCGAAAGCCGATCGTCGTCCGCCAAAGGAAGACATAGACCAAAACGGCGAACAGAACCGCTATCGCCGCACCGAGGTGAAGCCGGGTGGGAACGAGCCGGGGGAGATCAGCTGCCCGGGGAAGGCGGGCGGTCTGCGGGATGAACGAACCGAGCTTCACCTGAAGGGGGTCCATCATCGGGCCGCGCAGGAGGTAGTTCATCCCGAATACCGCGATCTAGTTGAGCATGATCGTGCTCAGGATCTCGTTCACGTTGAAATAGGCCTTGAGAAACCCGGCGATCCCTCCCCATATCGCGCCGGCGATCGTCCCGATGAGGAGGGAAGCGAGGATGAGGAGCCAGCCGGGCCAGTGGGGGAAGGAGAGGGCCACGGCGGTGGCGGATACGGCCCCCACGACGAGTTGCCCCTCCCCGCCGATATTGAGCACCCCGCCGCGGAACGAGATGCAGATCCCGAGCCCGACGAAGAGGAGCGGGGTCGCCTTCACGATCGTATCGGCGAGCGCGTTCGTGCTCCCGAACGCCCCGACGAACAGGGCCTTATAAGCGGCCCACGGATTCGCCCCCAGGAGGGCGAGCATCACCCCACCGATAAGAAGGGCGAGAAGGACGGCGGCGACCGGTGTGAGGTACACCAAAAGTTCGCGTCCCTTCCGGCTCCCCATCCATCCCTCCTTGATCAACGGGCGGAGACCGCTTCCCGCATCCTCTCCCAGTGCTCGCGC
>JAJRTG010000036.1 GCA_024278395.1 Fidelibacterota bacterium
GCGAGGAGGATCCGATCGGCGGGAAACTCATCCCCCGATTCCGTCCGTACGCGCAGCCCGTCGCCCGTCTTCTCGTACACGGACGCCGCTGCACCGAGACGAAGGACTATCCCATGTTTTTTCAGCCCCTGCTTTACCTGGACGATAGCGCGGCGGTCGAGGTCGACCCCGGGGAGGATCTCCGGCATCAGCTCCAACACCGTAACGTTGCCTCCCAAACGGGAATAGATCACGGCAAGCTCGAGCCCGATCACCCCGCCCCCGATCACGAGGAGCCGCTCCGGGACCTCGGTCAGGCCTAGGGCGTCGTCCGAGGACCAGATCAAGGGGTCTCTGAAGCTGAACCCCGGGATCTCGACCGGGGAGGCCCCGAGCGCGAGGACGATCCTGTCCGCCGCGATCGTCTCCCCGAGCGAGAGGGATATCTCCCCGGGGGCGGTGACGGCGCCCTCGGCATTGATCACGGTCACCCCGTTCGCCTGGAGGAGCCGCTCCACACCATCCACAAGCCGGGACACGATCCCCTCCTTCCAGGACCTGAGCCCGGCGATGTCGACCTCCGGAGGGGGGAAGGCGATTCCGAACTCGTTTGCCCGCTCTGCCTGTTCCAGGAGCTTCGTCGCCGAGTAGAGGGCTTTCGTCGGGATGCAACCCTGGTTGAGGCAGACCCCTCCCACCCGGGCCCGTTCGATCAACGCGACCCGCAGGCCGAGCTGCCCCATACGGATCGCGGCCACGTACCCGCCCGGTCCTCCGCCGATGATCGCCACGTCGTATCTCATCTTTCCCCCTTTGCTTCCGACAAGATACCCACCCGTCCGGCGCCGATCAACCCCGTCTGTCTAGCCTGCTTTGAAAAGAGGCATAATCAATATGATGGTTACGGATACTTAATATTTGTGACCATCCGATAAGGGCAAAACCTTCGTGAGGAGGTGACGCAAAGCTGCGGGCCCCATGAGGGCGGCCGGGCTGCCGAAGATGGTCACGAAGAGCCGATGGCTGATTTTTGTAGGGTTAATTACGATTTCCTTGTTGTTTTCCCTCGTTTACACACAGGTTCCACGCGTCGCTGGAGGTGCCGGAGGGGACGGCACGGTCGGGCTCAACAACGGCGGAGGGCTCGCGTGGAACGTGGAGCAGATCGAGGCTCCACAGGCGTGGAAGCAGACGACCGGTTCCCGGGACATCGTCGTGGCGGTGATCGATTCCGGGATCGACTGGACCGTCCCCGAGCTCGCGCGGAGCCTCTGGACGAACCCCGGCGAGATCCCGGGCAACGGGATCGACGATGACCACAACGGGTACGTCGACGACGTGCACGGTTGGGACTTCCGCGACAATGACAACAGCTCCATCACCGGTTCCAAGATCAATTGGCACGGGACGTTCGTCGCCGGGATCATCGCCGCACAGCGGGGAGCGGGCAAGGTCGCCGGGGTCGCGCCGGGGATCCGGCTGATGGATGTGCGCATCCTCGATTCCCGGAACCTGTTCTACAGCTCCGACTGGGGAAAATTCGCCAAGGCGATAGATTATGCGGTCGACAACGGCGCGCGGATCATCAACATGAGCATCTACTCGAACGGCAGGCCGCCGGCGGTGTTCGAGAACGCCCTGCGCCGGGCGGCGCAGCACGGGGTGATCATCGTGGGGATCGCCGGGAACGACGGGAGGGGCTCCGTGAGCTATCCCGGCCGCTATCCCTGGGTCCTCGCCGTATCGGCGACCGATCGGTCCGATCGCCTGGCGCGCTTCAGCAACTACGGCTCGCAGGTTGCCGTGACCGCACCCGGGGACAAAGTGCTCTCCCTGTTCCCGGGCGGGATCGCCGGGACGGGTTCCGGTACGTCGTTCGCCGCTCCGCACGTTGCCGGGACGCTGGCGCTCATCCTCTCCGCCAACCCGAGCCTCACCTCCAGCGAGGCGATCAACGTCCTCGAGAAGACGAGCGTCTCTCTCGGGGACCCGAATCGGTTCGGTGCCGGCAGGATCGACGCGGAGCGGGCGGTCTCCCTGGCGCGGAACATGTAGAACTGGATCCTTGCCCCTCCCGGACCTCACCTCCATAATCTCCCCGGGAGGGGTGCATGCTCGTCGGGTTTCACCTTTCGATCAGGAGGGGGTTCACCGGGGCGATAGATTCCGCCGAGGCCCTGGGGATAAACGCGGTTCAGATCTTCTCCCATAACGCATCTTCCTGGCGGATGCGCCCGATCGAACCCGCCGCCGCGGCCTCGTTCCGGGGGAGGCTTCGTCGTTCGTCGGTGGAATACGCCGTTGTGCACACGATGTACCTCCTCAACCTGGCGAGCCCGGACGACGCGCTGTTCGCCCGCTCCGCGGCCGCACTTACCGAGGAGATCGCGCGGGCCGGTGCCCTGGGGATTCCACGGGTCGTCACCCACCTCGGGGCGCACATGGGCGCGGGGAGGGAGGCGGGGATCTCCCGCATAATCGATGGTCTCGAACGGGTGATCGGTTCAGACGCATTCGCCCGCTATCCCTTCGTCAATCTGCTGCTGGAGAACACCGCCGGGGCGGGTACGACGATGGGGAGATGGTTCGCCGAATTGGGCGGGATCATCTCAGGGCTCTCCGATTCCACCCGCATCGGGGTCTGCCTTGACACCTGCCACGCGTTCGCCGCCGGCTACGACCTGCGCAGCCCGGAGGGGCTGGAGGAGACGCTCTCCGAGTTCGACCGGAAGATCGGGCTCTCCCGCCTGGAGCTCGTCCACCTGAACGACTCTGTTCATCCGATGGGATCGTGCCGCGACCGGCATGCCCACATCGGCCGCGGGGAGATCGGGGAGGAGGGGATCGCCGGAATCGTGAACCATCCGGTGTTGTGCGACCTTCCGTTCGTCCTCGAGACCCCGAAGCTCCTCGATGGGAAATTGGACGCGGATCCAATAAACTTACGCAAGATACGAGCGTTGCGACGCGAATAAGGAGGGAAGATGAAGATTTTCATCGACACGGCGAACATCGACCAGATCCGCGAGATGGCGTGGTTGATCGACGGGGTGACGACCAACCCGACCCTCGTCGCGCGGGAGAAGCGGCCGTTCGAGGAGATCGTGCGGGAGATCTGCGGGATCGTCTCCGGCCCGGTGAGCGCGGAGGTGACCGCTCTGGACGCCCCCGGGATGATCTCCCAGGCGCGAGCCCTCGCCGGGATCCATGAGAACGTCGTCATCAAGATCCCGATGACCGAGGCCGGGATGCGGGCGGTCACGACCCTCTCGCAGGAGGGGATCCGCACCAACGTCACCCTCGTCTTCTCCGCCCCCCAGGCGCTCATTGCCGCCAAGTGCGGTGCGAGCTTCGTCTCCCCGTTCGTCGGGCGGATCGACGATGCGGGCGGGAGCGGGATGGAGGTCGTATCCGAGATCGTCGAGATCTACCGGAACTACGGGTTCGCCACCGAGATCATCGTGGCGAGCGTGCGTCATCCCCGCCACGTCCTGGAGGCGGCCCTCCTCGGGGCGGAGATCGCCACCGTCCCTTACGCGGTCCTGAAGAAGCTGTTCAACCATCCCTTGACCGACGTCGGGATCGACCGCTTCCTGAAGGACTGGGAGCAGGTCCCTAAGTAGATCCGCCGTCAGCAGGCGGGGATCGCTGTCAAGGGAACCTCGTCTCGATGTACTTCGCGGCGCTCTCCGGGTCGAGCTTCACTGTCTGTGGTCCGGAGCGCACGTAGAAGTCCCCACCTTCGTACTCCTCGATCCCTTTCCATTTGAAAAAGACCGGTTCAGGGCTGCGGCGACAGCTCACCAAGCAGATCGTCTTGCCGTTCACTATCTCCATCTTGGCATCGACGAGCGTACCGGCGCGATCCCCGAGCGCCGCTCCGATGACGTGGCTCAGGTGGAGGAGAAACTTGTCTTCGTTCTCGAACCGGTCGGCTTCGATTCCGACGATCGACTTATCGTCGGCGACCCCGATGAGGAGATCCCCCCCGTCGGTGTTCAGGAACGCGGCGATCGTCTTCAGCACGGTGTGAGTGACGCGGGTGGGATCTTTCCGGTTCTCTTTCAGGTTCCAGCGCAATGTGGACTTGAACTCGAGCGTCTTCGACTCGTGCTGCTTGAGGAGCTCGTCCGCGTGGCGGTGGGTGCGCAGGTAGTAATCGAACAGGTAGTTCTTCAGCGCCTCCCCGAACGCGCGATTGTCCGTGATCCGCTTGTACAGCTCGAAGTTCGTGTCCACGATCTCCTGGATGGCGTCCTCCACCTTGTGGTCGAACGTCAAGCGCACGTTCTCCCGCGTGTTCACCCGCGCGCTCGCGTCGAGGGCGGGGTCCTGATCGAGCTTGTGCATCATCTGTTCCAAGGTCAGCTTGTGCTCCGGGCCGAGGTTCAGCCCGAACCGCTTGTTCAGCTCGTTTATGATCTCCGAAAGCGGCTCAAGGTCTTCCTCCGCCAAGGAGTAGCCCCCCTTGGTCCTCATGGGATGTAGCTTCCCAACCCGCGT
Source organism: Fidelibacterota bacterium (assembly GCA_024278395.1). GTDB lineage: Bacteria > Bipolaricaulota > Bipolaricaulia > UBA7950 > UBA9294 > S016-54. The sequence continues at coordinate 4,483 of JAJRTG010000036.1, forward strand.
CTCCAGATCGATCTTTCCGCTTCCCGTCTTCTGGATTCGGTACGAATCGATGTCGATGTTCCGCTGCACCTCACGCGGGAGCTCATCGTGCAACGGAGGGAGAAGCCGCCGCAGGCTGCGGACGAAGACGTAGAGCTTCTCCAGGGCCGGATCCTTGAACGGGAGCACTTGGGAGAGGAACGCGTACAGGCGTGCGTAGTCCGTCAGCTCGCCGCGGAATTCCTTCTTCTCCTCATCGACCAGCTCTCTGAACCGCTCCAGGACGCTCGCCAGTTGCGCGTACACCCGATCCTGCGTTCTATGCCGCGAGAAGTACACCCGGGCGAACGCGTCCACGTCCTGTTTGGTGTACACGCCGAACTCTTCCAGACGCTGTTCGAGTTCGTAGAGCAGGTTCGGATCGGTCGCCTCGGAGAGGAGAGTGGCTTCGTAGTACGGCTCAAAGCTCTTTCGGATTGTGTCTGCGTCGTTGGCGAAATCGAGGACCATCGTCTCTGTCTTCTCCGGATGCGTCCGGTTCAACCGGGATAGGGTTTGCACCGCGTTCACCCCGCCGAGCTTCTTGTCGACGTACATCGTGTGTAGGAGCGGCTGATCGAATCCGGTCTGGAACTTGTTTGCCACGATGAGGAACCGGTACTCCGGCTTCCCGAACTCCTTCGCCGTCTGCCTCTCTCCGATCCGTTTTCCCACGCTCGCGGAGTTCATCCCCGACTCGGTGTACGACTTCCCTCCATCCTCCACCGTCCCGGAGAAGGCGACCAGGGCCTTCCACGGATAGCCCTGTTCCCGCAGGTAGTGGTCGATGGCGAGCTTGTAGCGCACCGCATGGAGCCGCGAGCGGGTGACGATCATCGCCTTTGCCTTGCCGCCGATCTTGTCCTGCACCTGCGAGGCGAAGTGCTCGACCATGATCTTTATCTTCTCGTTGATCGCGTGCGGATGCAGCTCCACGAACTGCTTCAGCAGGTAAGTCGCTTTGTTCCGATCGTAGCGCGGATCGTCCTCAATTGTCTTTAA
>JAJRTG010000037.1 GCA_024278395.1 Fidelibacterota bacterium
AAACATCTGGAGATCGACAGCTCGCTCGCTCAGCTCCTCCGGGAGTTCACCCCCAAGGTGGAAGAGATGGTCGAGCGGGAGATCTTCACCCCGCTCGACGAGGAGAAGAGAGATGACAGCGCAAAGAAGTGAAGAACAGGGGCAGGTAGGGACGATAACCTACATAAACGGACCGGTGGTCAAGGGCACCGGGATGTCGGAGGCGAACGTGATGGAGCTCGTCTTCGTCTCCGACGAGCGATTGGCCGGAGAGATCATCAGCCTGGACGGGGACAGCGCCACGATCCAGGTGTACGAGGACACGACCGGGCTTAAGCCCGGGATGCCGATCTACCGCTCCGGCCAGCCGCTCTCCGTCGAGCTCGGTCCCGGGCTGCTGGGGAAGGTGTTCGACGGGATCGCCCGACCGCTCGATGCGATAAGGGAGAAGCAGGGGACGTTCATCGGCCGCGGGGTGCAGGTGGATACGATCGACCGGACGAAAGAATGGAAGTTCACCCCGACGGTGAAGGAGGGGGAGGAGGTCGTCCCGGGGACGATCCTCGGGACGGTGCCGGAGACCCCGCTCCTCGAGCATCGGATCGTCGTGCCTGCGGGAATAACCGGTAGAGTGAAGAAGATAGCGCCGGCCGGCGAGTACACCGTGGCCGACGAGATCGCGGTGATCGAGACCGACGACGGCGACCGTCCGCTCACCATGCTCCAGCGCTGGCCGGTGCGGCGGGTGCACCCGCTCAAGGAGCGGTACACCCCGAACGTCCCCCTCATCACCGGGCAGCGGGTGATCGACATCCTGTTCCCGCTCGCCAAGGGCGGGACGGCCGCGATCCCGGGCGGGTTCGGGGCGGGCAAGACCGTGCTCCAGCATCAGCTCGCCAGCTGGTCGGACGCCGACCTGATCATCTACATCGGCTGCGGCGAGCGGGGGAACGAGATGACCGACGTGTTGGAGGAGTTCCCCAAGCTGAAGGACCCGCGCTCCGGCCGGCCGCTGATGGAGCGGACGATCCTCATCGCCAACACCTCGAACATGCCGGTGACGGCGCGGGAGAGCTCGATCTACACCGGGGTGACGATCGCGGAGTACTTCCGCGACATGGGGTATCACGTGGCGCTGATGGCCGACTCCACCTCCCGCTGGGCCGAGGCGGTGCGCGAGATCGCCGGGCGGTTGGAGGAGATGCCGGTGGAGGAGGGGTTCCCCGCCTATCTCCCGTCCCGGCTCGCCGAGTTCTACGAGCGGGCCGGTTACGGGCTGGTCGGGCCGGACCGGTACGGCTCGATCACGATCATCGGGGCGGTCTCCCCGCCGGGGGGGGACTTCACCGAGCCGGTGACCCAGAACACGAAGCGGTTCATCCGCACGTTCTGGGCCCTCGACAAGCGCCTCGCGTTCGCGCGCCACTTCCCGGCGATCTCGTGGATCGACACCTACTCCGAGTACATCGACGAGATGGCCGATTGGTGGCAGCGGGAGAAGAACGTCGATTGGCGGAGCCTGCGCCAGGACGCCCTCTCCATCCTCGCCCGGGAGAACGAGCTCCAGAAGATCGTGCAGATCATCGGGCCGGACGCCCTGCCGAGCGAGCAGCGCCTCGTCCTCCAGGTGGCGGCGCTGATCAAGGAGGGGTTCCTGCAGCAGAACGCGATGGACAAGATCGACCGCTACTCCACCCCGGAGAAGGAGCTTAAGATGCTCGAGCTCCTCATCCACTACGAGAAGCGGGCGCGGGAATTGATCCAGCAGGGGCTCCCGGTGTACCGGATTCAGCAGATGAAGGTGAACCTGAAGCTCCTCACGATGAAGCACGAGGTACCGGACGACAAGTTGGAGGAGCTCGACAAGATCAAGGAAGAGATGGACGCGGAATTCGACCAGCTCGGGCAGGGGTTGAGCCGGACGGTCGAGACGAGGGGATGAAGATGGCGAACGGACGACGTATTTACCTGGGAGTGGAGCAGGTAAGCGGGCCGCTGGTCTTCGTGACCGGGGTCAAGGGGGTGGGATACGGAGAGATCGCCGAGGTGACGACCTCGTTCGGCGAGACTCGCCGCGGGCGCGTGCTGGTCATCGACGGCGAGACGGTGGCGATCCAGGTGTTCGAAGGGACGAGCGATATCTCGGCCACGAAAACGAAGGTCCGGTTCTCCGGCCAGCCGCTCATGATCAAGGTATCGGAGGAGATGCTCGGCCGCGTGTTCGACGGGACCGGCCGCCCGATCGACGGGGCGCCCCCGCCGCTGTCCGGCGAGGAGCGCGACATCAACGGAGCGGCGATCAACCCGGTGAGCCGCATCTATCCGGAGAACTTCATCCAGACCGGGATATCGGCGATCGACGGTATGAACACCCTGATCCGCGGGCAGAAGCTTCCGATCTTCTCCGCGAGCGGTCTGCCGCACAACCGGCTCGCCGCCCAGATCGTGCGTCAGGCGACGATCCCGGGGGAGGAATCGGAGTTCGTGATCGTCTTCGCCGCGATGGGGGTGAAGCACGACGAGGCGGCGTACTTCGAGGAGACGTTCCGCAAGAGCGGCGCGCTGGAGAACGTGGTGATGTTCCTCAACCTCGCCGACGACCCGTCGATCGAGCGGACGATCACCCCGCGGGTCGCCCTCACGGTGGCTGAGTACCTCGCGTTCGAGCGGGACAAGCACGTCCTGGTCATCATGACCGACATGACCAACTACTGTGAGGCGCTGCGCGAGGTGGCGACCGCGCGCGGGGACGTCCCGACGCGAAAGGGATACCCCGGCTACCTGTACAGCGACCT
>JAJRTG010000038.1 GCA_024278395.1 Fidelibacterota bacterium
CCTTGCCCGTCCCGACCATGATCGAGGTGGGGGTGGCCAGCCCCAGGGCGCAGGGACAGGCGATGATCAAGACGGCGATGAAGTTAAGCAGGGCGTAGGTGAAGGCCGGCGCCGGACCGAACAGGTACCACATGACGAACGTGACGGTGGCAATTCCGATGACCACGGGCACGAAGTAACTGGCAACGACATCAGCGAGTCGCGCGATCGGTGGTTTCGATCCCTGCGCCTCCTCGACCAGCTCGATGATCTGGGCCAACGCCGTCTCCTTCCCGACCTTGGTCGCCCTGAATCTGAACGAGCCGGTCTTGTTGATCGTCGCCCCGATCACCTCATCCCCGGCCCGCTTCTCCACGGGGATCGATTCCCCGGTGATCATCGATTCATCGACCGAGGAGTAGCCCTCGACGATCACACCGTCGACCGGGATCCTCTCCCCCGGCCGCACGACCACCGTATCCCCGACGGCGACCTCCGCCACCGGGATCTCGACCTCGCGCTCCCCCCGGATGACCCGCGCGGTCTTCGGCTGCATCCCGATCAGCCGCTTGATCGCCTCCGAGGTCTGACCCTTGGCCCGGGCCTCCAACAGCCTCCCCAGCAGGATCAGGACGATGATCGCCGCGGCGGTATCGAAGTAGACGTGTGCCCCCAGGCCATGGGCGGAGAAGAAGCCGGGGAAGAAGGTGGCCACGACACTATAAGCGTACGCGGCTGAGGTCCCCACGGCGATCAGGGTGTTCATATCGGTGGTCTTGTGCCTGGCCGCCGCCCACGCCCCCCGATAGAACTGCCACCCGACCCAGAACTGAACCGGCGTGGCCAGGAGGAGCTGGAGCAGGAAGTTAATCCGCTCGTTCGGGAACAACTCGGACAGGCCGAAGAGCCGATGATAGGTAAGGATGAAGATCGGCACGGTGAAACCGATTCCGATGAGAAGCTTCCGTTTCAGTCTCTGATAAGCCCGCTTGTGCGCCCGATCCGGTGGTTCTTCGGCCCCATCGACCTCCGGGACCTCATAGCCGGCGTCGCGCACGGCCCTCTTCAGGTCGTCCGGGGTGACGACCCCGGGGATGTACTCCACCGCGGCCCGTTCGGTGGCCAGGTTGACGTCGGCCCTCACCACCCCGTCCAGCGCGGAGAGCCCCCTCTCGATCCTGGCCACGCAGGAGGCGCAGCTCATCCCGGAGATGGAGAACTCGACCTTCTCTAGATCCTCAGTCTTCCCGGCCGGTTCCGTCGACGGCCCGCTCGGAGTCTGGCGCCCATCGCCATCCGCATCCACCCCGTATCCGGCTTCGACCACCGCCGCGCGCAGCTTCCCGATCGGAACGTCGTCCCGGAGTTTCACTACAGCGCGGCCCTCCCTCAAGGAAACCGTGACGTCGACGACCCCATCCACCCCGTCCAGGGCCTCGGAGACCGCCCGGACGCAGTGCTCACAGGTCATCCCCTTGATCTTCAGCTCCAGCTTCCGCACCCTCTCATCCCCTGGTTCCTCGATCACGGTGAACTCAACCCCAACGGCCGATCTCTCCGCCCGGTCCGGACGTAGTCTCTTACCCCACGACACCAGCGCCGGGGATCGTCCCTATTCCGTCCATCTCCGATCTCCCCGGTATGGACCGTCGTCTCGGTAGTAACGAGGGTCATCCCCGCGGCAGTCGCGATGCGGGCCTCGGTCATAGCGGTCGTAGTAGTCCTCCCGTGGACGCCTCATGCCCAACCGGACCGCGGCGTAGATCACCGCACCGAGCAGGAAGAGCCCCCCGGTCCACCAGAACAGCATCACCCCTCCATATCCCATCATCCCGTATCCCATCGAAATTCCTCCTCGCTGCCTTATTCCACCCCGGGTGGGGTGGGCTCGATCACTATACCTCCCCACCCGTATTTTGTCAAGCACAACAATCTCGACGGTGTAAAGAATGAGCCGAACAACAGGACCAGGTTAAGGCATCCAACCGACCAAATAATCCCCTGGGGGGTGGATCGAACACCGGGCCGCGCCCGCCTCCCGCAATCCGAATCGGACAAGCGTAACCCACCCCTGAAGGATCGAGGACGATCTGAACCCCTGCTTGTTTGCACCCTCCCGGGAAGAACGGTATGATAACGCCACCCCCCGAGGGGGGGATGATGTCGCCCCCTCCTCTGCGAGGGAGCACTCAGTCGTATGTAATGAGTGGCGGGCAATCCGCTTATTAACTCGAAAAGCCGCACTTACTTGGAGGACGGTATGATCAAGGCAATCGGGCTTCTCTCCGGTGGATTGGACAGCACCATCGCCGTCAAGCTGTTGCTCGATCAAGGGATCGAGGTGACCGCGTTTAACATGGTGACGCCGTTCTGCGCGTGCACCCGGAAGGGGTGCCGGCACGAAGCGAGCCGAGTGGCGGCTGAATTCGGGATCCCGATCAAGGTGATATCGGGCGGGCAAGAGTACGTCCGGATGGTGAAGAATCCGAAGCACGGGTACGGAAGGAACATGAATCCATGCATAGACTGCCGTATCTTCATGCTCAAGCGGGCGAAGGAGTACATGCACGAGATCGGGGCCTCGTTCCTGTTTACCGGGGAGGTGCTCGGTCAACGCCCGATGTCCCAACGCTTAAAGGCGATGGAGCTGATCGAACGGGAGGCGGGGTTGGAGGGGCTCATCCTGCGACCGCTCTCCGCTCAGTTCCTCCCCCCGACGATCCCGGAGAAGGAGGGCTGGGTGAACCGCGCCGCCCTGCTCGCGCTGCGGGGGCGGTCACGGCGGGCCCAGATGGAGCTGGCCGATACCTACGCGATCCGGGACTACCCCTGCCCGGCCGGAGGGTGCCGGTTGACCGACCCCCAGTTCGCCAAGCGGGTGAAAGAGGCGTTCGCCCATGACGAGGACAGCGTGCTGGACATGACGCTGCTCCGCTACGGCAGGCACTTCCGGCTCAAGAGCGGGGCGAAGGTCATCGTGGGGCGCAACGAGGAGGAGAACGCGCTTCTCAAGGGTTTGGCCGGGGATGACGACCTCCTCCTGGAACCCGTCCGCATCCCCGGGCCGGTGACCGTCCTCCGCAATACCGCCGCATCGGAAGACGTCGATACCGCCGCCGCCCTGTGCGCCCGGTACAGCGACGCCCAGTCGGCGCCGTTGGAGGTTAAGATATGGAAAAAGGGCGGCGAGCCGGTGACGTTGTCCGTACCGTTCGCCTCCCCGGAACTACAACCGCTGTGACGGAGGAACCTTGCGCGTCGAAGAGATCAGGAACGATTTCCCGCTGGTAAACGAGATCATCTATCTTGACAGCGCGGCCACGAGCCTCACCCCGATCCCCGTAATCGAAGCCGTAACCGCATACTACAGGGAGTACAACGCGAACATCGGGCGAGGGGTTCATCGCCTGTCGCAGATCGCCAGCGCAAGATACCGCGCCGCCCGGCGGAGGATCGCCGCGTTCATCGGGGGGGAAGAGGAGGAGATCGTCTTCACTCCGAGCGCGACGTACGCGATAAACACGGTGGCGCGCGGCCTCCCCTGGCGACCCGGGGACCGGGTGGTCACCTCCGGCCTGGAGCACCACTCCAACCTCCTCCCCTGGCTGCGGTTACGGGACCAGGGGGTGGAGGTGACCGTGGTCGAAGCGCGCACGCCGGGCGGTTTGGATGCCGACGATTTCCGCGCCGCGATCGACACGAGGACGAGGCTGGTGGCGGTCACCCACGTCTCCAACGTGCTGGGGACGATCACCCCGGTGGCCGACATCGCCGCGCTCTGCCACGAAACCGGAGCGCTCCTCCTCCTCGACGGCGCCCAATCGGTCCCGCACATGCCGGTCGACGTCGGCCGGCTGGGCTGCGACTTCCTCTGCTTCTCCGGCCACAAGATGCTCGGACCGACGGGAACCGGCGTGCTGTGGGCACGGAAGGAGCTCATCTCGCGGCTTTCTCCGCTGGTGGTGGGCGGCGGAGCGATCGAGGACGTATCGACGGATGAATATCGGCTCACCCCTGGATACGCCGGCTTCGAGGCGGGAACCCCGAACATCGCCGGGGTGATCGGCCTGGGGCGGGCGGTCGATTACCTGAGCGAGATCGGAATGGAACAGGTGGAAGAGCACGAGGCGCGCCTGACGGAGCGGTTGCTCGCCGGGCTGCAGCGCATCGACAGGGTGCGGATCATCGGAGACGAGGGGACACACGGCCGGATCGGCGTGGTCCCGTTCACCGTGGACGGGATGAACCCCCACGATGTGGCCCTCCTGCTCGATGAGGCCGCCGGGATCATGGTGCGTTCCGGACATCAGTGCGCCCTGCCGCTGATGAAGGAGCTGGGGCTCGACGGGGTGGTGCGCGTATCCCTTTACCTGTACAACACGGAGGAAGAGGTGGAGACTTTTTTGACCACGCTCGGCCGCGCCCTTGCCCGCAAGTAGATCAGGAGGGAGGATGGCGTCCGCCCGTGAAGGAGATGGCATGTGGGAGCGGTATTCCCGGCAGGTGATCCTGCCCCAGATAGGCTCTGACGGGCAGGAGAAGCTCTCGGAGAGCCGGGTGGTGATCATCGGCTGCGGCGCCCTCGGCTCGGTGGTCGCGAACACGCTCGCCCGCGCCGGCGTGGGGCGGATCGTCATCATCGACCGCGATTTCGTGGAGCTCAACAACCTCCAGCGCCAGGTCCTGTTTACCGAAACCGACGTCGGACGTCCGAAGGCGATCGCCGCCTGCGAGCAACTGGAGCGGATCAACTCGGCCATCGAGGTGGAGCCCGTCGTCAAGGACGTGAACCAGACGAACATCGAGTCGATGATCCAGGGGGCGGATCTCGTCCTGGATGGGACCGACAACTTCCACACGCGGCTGGTGATGAACGACGCCTGCGTCAAGCACGGGATCCCATGGATATACGCGGCGGCGATCGGGACGAGCGGGCTTGTGATGCCGATCCTGCCGGACGGGCCGTGCCTGCGCTGCCTCTTCCCCAACCCCCCTCCCGCCGGTACCCTCCCCACCTGCGACACGGCCGGGGTGCTGAGCACCGCCCCGTTGATCGTCGCCGGTTGGGAGAGCACGGAGGCGATCAAGCTCCTGCTCGGAAAGCCCGGGGAGCCGCGGCTGGTGACGATCGACGTGTGGGATCGGACCCTCTCCACCCTGGAGGTGGAGAAGGCCGCAGGCTGCGTCTGCTGCGGGAAGAGGAAATTTGAGTTCCTGTCCGCGGAGAAAGAGGAGATCATCTCGACGCTGTGCGGACGAAACGCCGTGCAGATCACGCCGGCGACCCCGGGACAGATATCCCTCTCCCGCCTCGCCGCCGTGCTCGCACCGTTGGGGGATGTGGAGCAGAACGAGTACATCCTCGTCTTCCGCACCCAGGGTTATGAGATCTCGGTGTTCGGGGACGGGCGTGCGATCATCAAAGGGACGGACGACCCCAAGCTGGCCCGGTCCCTGTACGCACGATATATTGGCGTATGAGGAGGAACTCTCACGACGATCTAAAACGACGAATAGAATGATGCCCTGTTCGCCGTTGCGTTCACTTAGGCTGTACAATGGGTTTAAATCCCGCGTTTGTCGGCAAGAGGAGGGAAGAGGATGACGATCATCGACGAAGCAATCGAGCTGGAGGAACGATCCCTGTCCTACTACAAGGAGGCCGCGGGTCGGGTGAGCGACCCGGGAGGGAGGAAGATCCTCGAGCTGCTGGCGAAGGAAGAAGAGAGACACATCTCCCTTCTCTCCGAGATGAAACAGGGCGGGTACGGCCCGCTCGAAGGGTTGCCCCTCATCGCCGAGGTGCGCGGCCTCGTCGAAGGAGCGGTGAAGGAGGGGCGGAACGCGATCTTCACCGACGCCTCAATCCGGGAGATCCTGCAGAAGGCGATGGAGATCGAGCAGTCGACGCGCCGGTTCTACAAGGAGAGGCGCGCCGCCACAGACGACGAGAAACAGAAGGAGCTGTTCGAGGTCCTTGCGGAACAGGAGACCGGCCACTACCTGATGGTGAGCGGCTTGGTCGAGTACTTCGACCGGCCCGCGGACTGGGTTGAATCGGCTGAATTCGGACTGCGGCCCGAGTATTGAGGGGGTCAACTCCGCTTCAATCCGGCAGGACGTGTCCATGCCTGTGATGGATATCCGGCCGATGAGGGTGCGTGTGCACCATCGGTACATGGGTATGACGATGGGAATGTCGACGAGCAGGGGAGATCCGATCCACGTGTGTGTGGTTGTGATGGCCGTCGGCATGCGTGTGGGCGTGCGTATGCATCAGCAAGGCATGCGCGTGTGCGTGATCGTGCCGCTCACGGAAGAGAATCCCCGCACCGATCACCAACAGCGGCAACGATAAGACGAACGAACTCGTGGGGGGATCACGAAAGGCCATGAGGGAGACCGCGGCCCCGATGAACGGCGCCGTGCCGAACAGCGCCCCGGTGCGAGCGGCTCCCAAGTGCCTCAAGGCGCGCACAAACAGGACGATGCTGATCCCATAGCTCACCCCGCCCAGAAGAAGCCCGAGCGCGATGTACCACACCCCTGGGAAGGGTCTCCCGAGCGCGAGCGCCAATGCTGACGAAACCCCTCCCGCCGCCAATCCCTTGATCGCGACGATCCGCTTGGGATCCTTCAGGGAGATACGGCGCGTCAGGTTGTTGTCAAGGCCCCACATCACGCAGGCCGCTACGATCAGCGCCGCTCCGTGCGAGACCCCCCAACCAGCGGAGGGATCAAGCGTCAGCAGAACGCTTCCGGCGGTGATCGTCAGGATCGCGCCCCAGATCCATCGGCCGATGGATTCACGGAACACCACGGCAGCGATCACCCCTGTAGCAACGAGTTCGGAGTTCAACAGCAGAGCGCTCGTGGCCGCCGGGGTCGCCCGCAACCCGTGAAGGAGGAGGATGGGGGCGGCCACCCCGCCCGAGAGCACCGCTCCCGCCAGCCAGGGCAGATCTCCGCGGTCGAGCGCCGCTTCATCGGCCGCATCCTTCATCGAGGTGCGGAGGAGGATATAGAAGGCGAGGCCGAAGCCGGCTCCAAGGTAGAGAAGCGCCGCGAGTGGAATGGGGTCGATCGCTCCCAGCAGCAGCTTGGCCAGAGGGGCGCTTACCCCGAACAGTACCGCTGCTGATAGAGCGTCGATCACCGGCCGATAGGCACCTTCTCCTCTCCTGCGAGTGCTCCGCATGACATACTCATTGTCGAGCTGACGATCTCCGCGCGCAACAGTCCGGCCGCACCCCATGCCAGCACTTCTTGGATCACCCACCCCACAGGGGCGCACAAGATCAAGCGTCACGCCGCTCCAATTCTCCGTACCGAGCAACACACCTCCTCGCCCCACTTGACAAGGGTGGATGTATATGCTAGGCTGGCTCCACCCCACCCGGGATGGGATAGGTCGTCCAGTGCTCGCCGCAGAGCACCCCTGCGACCACCAAGGAGGAACGATGCGGAGAAGCGCCTTTCTGATGGTCCTGACCGTGGGCGTTTTGATGATCGCGGGCTGTGGAAGCGGAAAATCGACGGCAACGTCGGAATCCCTCAATCCCGCGGAACGTCTATGGGCGCGGATAGTCCCGGCAACCGGGGCCGCGACCGACTACGAGATCCCCCTCTCGTTCGCCAACACGCAACGCTTCATCGATTGGTACAACACCGTCGATCTTTCCACCGCCCAAGCGAAGGTGCGGGAAGAAGTGCTCTCCCCCCTCGCCGCTCCCTGCTGCGATGACTACCCCATGAGCACCTGCTGCTGCGTGTGCAACCTCTCGAGGAGCGTGTGGGGGTTGTCGGCCTACCTCATCCAAGAGAAGGGCTATAGCGCTGAACAGGTCCGGAAGGCGGCGCTGCAGTGGCTCCACTTCATCCGCCCGGACTACTACGTGGCGCGCGCCCTCAAGGAGGAGGGGAAGTACCTCGCCCGCTACGGGGTGAGCGCGGAAAGCTCCTGCTTCACCAACCGCTGTGATCTCCCCTTCTACCGGAAGACCGGATTTCGGTATATCGGAGGCTGCGGCGGGATGGAGACACTGGTCCCAATGGAGAACAAGGGCTGACCCCACCGCGAGGTCATGAGGCCCCTCTCCTGTTCTCAGCCGAGCAGAACGTCGAGGAGCATCATCACCGCAAACCCGATCATCACCCCGAAGGTGGCGAGCCGCTCGTGCCCGTTCCGGTGGCTCTCCGGGATGATCTCATCCGAGATGACGAACAGCATCGCCCCGGCGGCGAACGCCAACCCCCAGGGGAGGATCGGGCGCGCGATCATGACGAGCGATACCCCGAGCAGCCCGCCCAAGGGCTCGACCAGGCCGGTGAGCGTAGCGTAGAGGAGGGCGCGGCCGCGGGAGTAGCCCTCCCCGGCGAGCGGGAGGGCCACGGCGAGGCCTTCCGGCATGTTCTGAAGCCCGATCCCCACAGCAAGGGCGATCGCCGGGCCGATCGCTCCGCTCCCGAACCCAACCCCTACGGCGAGGCCCTCCGGGAAGTTGTGGATCGTGATCGCGAGCACGAACAGCCAGATCTTGCGCAGCCGCGACGAAGGTCCTTCGCGCCCGCGGATGAAGTGCTCGTGCGGAACGAATCGATCGATCAGGTGAAGGACCAGCGCCCCGAGGAGGAGCCCGCCGACCGCCACCCACACGCCGCCGTCCTCGATCGCCGGGATGAGGAGGCTGAACGCGGTGGCGGCGAGCATCACCCCGGCGGCGAACCCAAGCATCAGATCGAGGTAGCGCTTGGACGGCCGCCTGACCAGAAGGACGGGAAGCGCTCCCACCCCGGTCGCGAGTCCCGCCCCCAGGCTCCCCAAAAATCCGAGCAGGATCAGGTTCTGCATCTCACCACTCCTTGTCCGCTCTGATCAGGAACCAGGCGGGCATGCGATGTACGGAATGCCGCGTTCGGGCCCCCAAGCCGGACTCCTTCACCGGGGTTCCACGTTCGGGTGGTCCTTC
>JAJRTG010000039.1 GCA_024278395.1 Fidelibacterota bacterium
GATGGAGATGGAGAACGTCCAGACGAAGCACAAAACGGTCGTCACCATGACCAAGATCGAGGTGAACACCGGCGTCCCTGCTGACGTGTTCACTTCCGCTTGGTTGCCGAAGCTGTTGAGCCTGGTCCCGCAGCAGTGAGGCCCCTCTCCACCCATGGGCGGGGTGGGAGAACTCATCCTACCCCGCCCAACATCAGAAAAGGAGATTACCATGAACTTGACAAAAACGTCGATAGCGATATTGGCGGTCGCATTGATGGCTGTGGGGATCAGCGCCGGGGCAATCGCTGGTCCGGTGCGGTTGCTCGTGATCGACGAGACCCACAGCATCCAGAGCTCGCTTCAGATCGAGCTGTTCGCCCGGGCGTTGGCCGGAACGGGGGAGTTCCGCATCCACGCGTTGACGGAGGTTCCGCTGGATAAGAACCCCGGGGACCCGTACGATCTCGCGGTCATCGTGCCGGCGAACGTCGATCAAGTGTGGATAGTGACCCCGGATCTCCCGTCACGATTGCCGCCGTCCCTTGCGACGGCATTGCACACGCTCACCGCGATCGCCGATCGCGTGTACGGGGGAGACCGATCGCTCGATCGCCGGGCGGTCGTCGGGGTGACCGATGACCTGTTCCCTGCGGTGTACAGTGGCTTCCTGGTGCGGAACGAGTGGTTGTAACGCGGGGGGCACCGTTTTATCCTGTCGCGGGTGAGGAGGCGGAATGTTCAAGCTGCGGACGCTGACCAGACTGGCACGTAGGGGAAAGAAACTGCCGGCCGGGAAGGTGGCCACGGTCACCACGGCGGACACCGTGCGCACGGCGGTCGGGCTCATGATAAAGCACGATTTCTCCCAGCTCCCGGTGATCAACGGGCGGAGCGGCGAGGTGGAAGGGGTGATCAGCGCCGATTCCATCGTGCGCGCTCTGTATCACCTGAGCGATCCCGATCTGCGGGGCGGAGCGGCGATCAACGTCATGGAGCTGAGCGTCTCCCAGTGCATTGAAGAGGCACCGGTCCATCCCGGCGACAGCGATATGCTCGCCATGGGGAAGACCCTGGCGGACGTCCCGTACGTATTGGTGGGGAAGGACGGCGCGCTCGTCGACATACTGACCCACTCCGACATCGTCTATCTGTTCCGCGAGCTCGCCGCTCACTTCCTGGCGATCGGCACGATCGAACAGCGCCTCAGAGAGCTGATCGCCCGGGTGCTCGACACTCCGGAATCGTTGTCCGCGGCGATCGACAACGCGTTCAGCTACCGCAAGGAGGACCGGCCGCGTTCACTCGCTGACATGTCTCTGGATGACTACAGGTTGCTGATCATGAACAAGCATAATTGGCCGAAGTTCGAGCCGGTGCTGTCCGACCGCCAGGCGACGCAGAACCGCCTTCTCAAACTGCGCGATCTCAGGAACGACCTGTTCCATTTCCGCCTGCACATCCTGAACGCCGAGCAGCGCGATTTCATCCAGAACACCGTGCGCTGGTTGGATAACCTACTGTAAGACGTTGCCCGCTTGCATTTGATGTGGTATATTGATCACCAAGGTATGTCAGGTCCATTGCGGCCATCCAGCCTTGCTGGGTGGTCGTTTTTTCTTGCAGGAGGTCTTGATGTGGGGGAAGGTGGGGGTTGTCGTCGGGTACTTCGCGGCCCTCATCGGGATCGGGGTTTTCGCCCGCCGGAGGGCGCGGCGCGGCGTTGAGGACTACTTCGTCGCTTCCCGTAGCCTCCCCCCGCTCGTTCTATTCTTCACGATGGCGGCGACGAACTTCAGCGCGTTCACGGTATTCGGCTTCTCCGGGGCGGGCTGGCGGATCGGCTACGCCTTCTACCCGATCATGGCGTTCGGCACCGGGTTCATGGCCCTCTCATTCCACTTCATCGGCCGTCCTGTCTGGCGGCTCGGGAAGAGGAGGGGCCTTCTCACTCCCCCGGAACTCGTATTCGACCGGTTCGGGAGCCCGACGCTCCGCCTCCTCTTCTTCGGGGTGATGACCGCCTTCACCCTCCCCTACCTCGCTATGCAGCCGATGGCCGCGGGGTACGCCCTTGAAGGGCTCCTGGGGATCCCTTATCTTGCTGGAGCGGCGCTCGTTACCGTGGTGATGCTCGGTTACACCTTCTTCGGCGGGATGAGAGGGGTGGCGTGGACCGACGTGTTTCAGGGGGGAATGTTAATCGTGCTCCTTATCGTCGCCCTTTGGGTGATCGCCGCCCCGTTCGGAGGGATCGCGGCGGCGAATCGCGACGTCGCCGCCGGGCTTCCTGAGCTTTTCTCCCGGCCCGGGGCGGGAGGGGCGCTGATGCCCGGGATATGGTTCGGCTACATGCTCCTGTGGCTTCTGTGCGACCCGATGTTCCCCCAGCTCTTTCAGCGCTTCTACTCCGCACGGAGCGAACGGGCGCTGGCGACGACGATGTCGCTGTACCCGTTGATCACTGGTTTTCTCTTCCTCCTTCCGGTGACGATCGGGGTGATCGGTCGGCTCGCTTTCCCCGAACTGCCCGCCGGAGCGGCATCGGACAGGGTCTTTCCCCTGCTCCTTTCCCTCTATGCGCCGCCTGTCCTGGAAGCCCTGATCCTCACCGCGGCCCTCGCCGCCCTGATGTCGACCCTCGACTCACAGCTCCTCACCCTATCATCGATGTGCACACGCGATCTGGTCGAGCCGCTCCTCGGGCGCAAGCCACCACCCCGGGTCGGGAAGATATTCGTCGTCGCCCTTGCCTTGATCGGTCTAGGGATCGCCTGGCGCCCTCCGGCCACCTTCCTCGCGATAGCCACGGAGGCGTTCACCGGCCTTGCCGTACTGTTTCCCACGGTGCTCGCCGGCCTCTATTGGGGGAGGGCGACGGCCAAGGGAGCGATTGCATCGATCATCGTCGGAGAGGGATTGGTAGCCGCCTATCACTTCAAGCTCCTCCCAGCATTCGGGACACTCCCGGTCGTCCCCGTCGTCGTCGCTGCGAGCCTCGCTCTCGTGATCGTGAGTTTCCTCACAAAACCGCACCCACATGCGCGCGGACTTGCGGATGGGGGAAGAGCGGGCGGGAGGGTATGGAGATGGGCGGCGGTATTCACTCTGCTGTTCGCGCTCGGAAACGACTTCTGGAATTGGAATGACTCCCGGATCGGTCCGGGCGGGTTCCCATGGTGGGTGTGGTACTTCCTCGGATTGTGCGCAATCCTGTCCGCCGTTTTTCGACGCTTCGCCCCCTCTAGGGAGCGAGATCGAGCCTCACCGTCTTGATCTCGCCGCTTTTCAACGTGATGGGGACGCCATGCGGGGAGACGGGGATCTCCCCCTTGGGGGTCTCGTCGAGGTCGAGGCTTTCCGCCCGGGATATCTTCCACCCTGTCCTTAGCGTTCCGGAGAGCGGCTTTGCAGTGGGATTATAGACACGGACAATGATTCCGTCTCCGTCCTCCGCCGGTTTCA
>JAJRTG010000040.1 GCA_024278395.1 Fidelibacterota bacterium
AAGGTGCAGTAGGTGGTCAGGTGATCCCGGCCGATGTTGTTCAACACCCCGATCGTCGGGTGGAGGGAGAGGAAGAGGCCGTCGCTCTCGTCCACCTCGGTCACGAAGTACTCCCCACCCCCGAGATGGGAGTTCCCATGCAGCCCCGGGCAGTACGCACCGACCAGATAGCTCGGATCCATCCCCACCGCACGCAGGATGGTGGCGATCATCGCCGTGGTCGTCGTCTTCCCGTGCGTCCCGGTGACCCCGATGCTCCGGTAACCGGACAGAAGGCGGCCCAGGGCGTGCAATCGGTGCACCACGGGGAGAGCCCGGGCGCGCGCCGCCTGCACCTCCACATTCCCCTCGTCGATCGCCGATGAGACGATCACCCCGTTCAATCCCGGGTCGGCGATGTGGCGCGCGTCGTGACCGAGGTAGATCTTCGCCCCTGCCCGGGCGAGTCTGCGGGTGGCCTCGTTCTCCCGCAGGTCGGAGCCGGAGACCCGGACCCCCCCGGCGAGCATCACCGCGGCGAGCCCGCTCATCCCGGCGCCGCCGATCCCCACGAAATGGTATCGCTTCCCCGCCTCGATCACGTCCGCGCCTCCCGCGCCAGGCTCTCAAGCTCACCGAGGATCAGGCTCGTGGCGTAGCGCCGCCCGACCCGCGCTGCGTTCCGCCCCATCCGAATCAGCCTCTCCTCGTCCTTGACTATCTCTTCGATCAAGGGGGCAAGCCCCTTCTCCATCAAGTCCTTCTCCTCCGCCACGGCGCACGCCTGCACCTGCTCCAGGTAGTGTGCGTTCTTGCGCTGATGGTCATCCGCCGCCCCGGCCCAAGGGACGAGCAGGGCCGGCTTACCGCAGGAGGTGATCTCGGCAAGGGTGGTCGCCCCGGCACGGGACACGATCAGGTCGGCAAGGGCGAACGCCTCCCCCATCCGATCGATGTACCGCCGCACGATCACGTTCTTCACCCCCCCATCGTTGAACGCCTTGCGGATTGCATTTTCGTCCTCCGCATCCCCGGTGACAAGTAGGACCTGAAGACCGTCGTCCCTGGACAGGGGCTCCATCGCCCGGAGGAGCGATGAGATGAGGGCGGTCGATCCGCGTGAACCGCCGAACACGAGGACCGTCTTCTTCGCTGGATCGAGCCCGAAGCGCCGATAGGCCGCCTCCGAGCGCTGGGCGAGGAGGAACTCCTGCCTGATCGGATTCCCGGTAACAACGACGCGCCGTGCCCGGGGAAAATCCCTCCTCGTCTGCGGATACGAGACCAGAACCTTGTCCACGAACCGGGAGAGGATCCGGTTCGTCAATCCGGCGACCAGGTTCTGTTCGTGGATGACTGTGCGGATCGGGATGAACCTCCCGAGGATCGCTCCAAGGATGACCGGGGTGAATGAGGCATAGCCCCCCATCCCGATCACGAGCCGCGGCCGGAACCGGATGAAGATCCACGCCGTCTCGAGGAATGCGACGAGGAGCAGGGAGAGGGCGAGAATGTTCTGTACGATGTTCCCCCTGCCGAGGCCGCGGGCATGGATCGGGTAGAACCGGATCCACGGATAGGAGGGGAGGATCCGCGCCTCGATCCCCCTTTTCGTTCCCACATATCCCAGGGATACCTCGGGCTCCTTCCGGACAAGCGCTTCCATCACGGCGAGGGCCGGATAGAAGTGCCCCCCTGTGCCACCGCCAGCGACCAATATGCGCATCCTACCTTCCTCCTCCTTCTTGACGGGAGATGTTCAGGAGGACCCCGACCATCCCCAACGTGACGAGCAGGGACGAGCCCCCGTTGCTCACAAATGGGAGCGTAAGTCCGGTGACCGGGAGGATCCCAAGGGCCACTCCCAGATTGAGGAACGCCTGCAGACAGATCGTGAATCCAATTCCCAGAGCGAGGAGGCGCCCGAGTTCATCCGGAGCGTTCTCCGCGATCGTGAACGCCCGCCAGGCAAATACAACGAAAAGTCCGATCAAGAAAAGGGCGCCGATCATCCCCAGTTCCTCCGCGAGAACCGCGAAGATGAAGTCGTTGTGCGCCTGCGGAAGGTAGAACAGCTTCGCCTGGGACGCCCCGAGCCCGCGGCCGAAGATCCCCCCCGCTCCGATCGCGGTCAAGGATTGAAGGATCTGATAACCGGAGGAGCTCGAGTAGGCGCGTGGGTCGATGAACGCGATGATCCGCGCAAGCCGGTACGGGGCCAACCGGACGGCTAGATACACAAACGGCGCCCCAGCAGCCGCCACCCCCAGGAGGTGCCGCACCCGCGCTCCTCCGAAGAAGAGCATCGCCGCGGTAAGGGAGGCGAAGACCAGGATCATCCCCAGATCGGGCTGATTGATCACCACTCCGGCGATGAACCCGAGAACGACCACAAACGGCAACACCCCTTCGGTGAACGATTTCATCCGTTCACCCTTGCGGACAATAGTCGCCGCCAGATAGACGATCAGGGCGAACTTGAGAAACTCCGTCGGCTGCAGGGCGAAGGGGCCCAGATCCAACCAGCGCCCGTCCCCGATCCGGGGGAACAGGGTGAGAATGGCGAGCAGGACTCCGCCGAGGAGAAGGATGTCGTCCAGCTGAGCGAGGCGGTGATAGTCGAACCGGGACAGCCCCCACATGAGGAATATCCCGATCCCGGCGGCAATGAGCTGTTTGACGAAGAGATGAACATCGCTCCCGTAATGGCGCAGGGAGAACGGGGCGCTCGCGCTGTACACCATGACAAGGCCGTACAGAAGGAGAAGCGATGTAACGATTAACGTATTCCTGTCTGCGTGCCGCTCCACCCGCATCTCCTGACGTTCCGCCTCCGTCCGTCCGACCGGCCCTTTTCCCAACGTGCTTTATGGATACCCCGTCTGTCCTTTCTCAGGAAGGAAGCCTGTCGGAGGTGGAGCGAAACTTCGTGCGGTGCCGACGAGACAGATGTCCCGCACTCTGCGGACGGATTACCTAAATACGGGTGGCCGGCCCGAAGAGGGGATGGGCATGAATCAGCCTTGAGAAGGCATCTCCACGTTCCTCATAGTTTCGAAACTGATCGTAGCTCGAACACCCCGGGGAAAAGAGGAGAACATCCCCCGAAGAAATGTTATCGACGGCACATTTCACCGCCGCCGGGAGATCGGGGATGATCGTCAACGCCTCAACGCCGGCGGCCCGGAGGCGGTCGGCAAGGTAGGCGGCCGCCTCGCCGTAGAGGATGATCCTCTTCACGTCCCGCACCGCGATCTC
>JAJRTG010000041.1 GCA_024278395.1 Fidelibacterota bacterium
GCGCCCGGCGCACGATCCCTTCCATGTCCGGCGGAGGAGCGTCGGTGTCGCGGCGCAGGCGGAGGAAGTACTCGATGTTCCCGGCCGGGCCGCGCAGGGGCGAGTGGGTCGCTCCGACGACCCGCCACGGGGTCTTTCCCTCGATGAACGCGTGGAGCTCGCGGAGCACCGTGATGTGCGCCTCCGGATCGCGCACCACCCCGCCCCGCTTCACGTTCTCCCGTCCGGCCTCGAACTGGGGCTTCACGAGGGCGATGACCTCCCCGCGGGGCTCCACGACCTCGGTGAGCGGGGGGATGATGAGCCGCAGCGAGATGAATGATACGTCGATCGTGGCGAGCTCGACCTCCTCTCCGATGTCCTCGTAGGTGAGGTAGCGGGCGTTCAGCCCCTCGTGCACCACCACCCGCGGATCGTTGCGCAGCCGCCAGTCGAGCTGGCCCTTCCCCACGTCCACGCAGTGCACCCGCGCCGCCCCGTGCTTGAGCAGGCAGTCGGTGAACCCGCCGGTCGAGCTGCCGACGTCGAGGCAGACCATCCCTTTGGGATCGATCCGGAAGTCGGTGAGCGCGCCGGCGAGCTTCTCCCCGCCGCGGCTGACGTAGGGATCGGGGGAGATGAGCTCGATCCGCGCCTCAGGATCGACCATGTGCCCGGGGCGGTAGATCACCTGCCCGTCGACCTTGATCCGCCCGGCCATGATCATCCGCTGCGCCTTCGACCGGCTGCGGATCAACCGCCGCTGTGTGACGAGTTTGTCCAGACGCTCCTTCTTCACTCGCTGGGCACCGCCGCGCCGCTCATCGTCTCCTGATAGGCGGCCAGCCCCTCGCGCAGGAGCTCGACGGCGCGGACGAGCTTATCCTCCTCGAGCACGTACGCGATCCGCACTTCGTCCCGCCCCATCCCCGGGGTGGCGTAGAACCCGGTGCCCGGGGCGACCATCACCGTCTCACCGTTCCGCTCGAAGTCGGTGAGCAGGAACCGGGCGAAGCTCTCGCAATCGTCGATCGGGAGCTTGACGATCACGTAGAACGCTCCGGCCGGTTTGCGGCAGATGATCCCCGGGATCTCCTGCAGCGCGGAGTACAGCGTGTCCCGGCGGGAGTGGAACTTGGCGATCATCGACTCGACCGCGTCGGCGTGGTGCGGGTCGTTCAAGAACGCTACAAGCCCGATCTGTCCGAAGCTCGGCGGGGAGAGGCGCGCCTGCGCCATCCGGTTCGCTGCGCTCATCACCTCGGGGTTGTGCGACGCGATCACCCCGATCCGCGCCCCGCAGGCCGAGATCCGCTTGGAGATGCTGTCCGCCAGGATCGCGTGGTCGCGCAGCTCGGGGAAGTCGAACACGCTTATCGCCTCCCCCTCGTAGACGAACTCCCGGTAGACCTCGTCCGAGATCACGAACAGGTCGTGTTTGATGGCCAACGCGACGATCCGCTCGAGCTCTTCCTTGGTGTACACCACCCCGGTCGGGTTCCCGGGGTTGGAGAACAGGATCGCGCGGGTGCGCGGGGTGATCTTGGACTCCATCTCCTCCAGCGGCGGGAGGTGGAACCCGTCCTCGGCGTAGGTGGTGATCGGAACGAGGGTGATGTTGGTAAGGTAGGAGTAGCCGCGGTAGTTGGGATAGAACGGTTCAGGGACGAGGATCTCGTCCCCGGGGTCGGTCGCCGCCTTCATGGCGAAGGTGAACGCCTCGCTCCCTCCGATCGTGATGCACATCTCGTCGGTGGAAAGCTCGATTCCGTGCTCGGCGTAGTATCCGCGCAGCGCCTCCAGCGTCGCCGGCATCCCCCGCGACGGGCTGTAGGAGAGCACGGGGATGTCGGCGTTTCTCACCCCCTCCATGAACGACCGCGGGGTCGGGATGTCCGGTTGGCCGATGTTCAGGCGATAGATCGTCTTCCCCGCCGCCTCCGCCGCCTGGGCGAGGGGGGTCAGCTTGCGGATCGGGGAAGCGGGGAGATCGGCTGTGCGCTTCGAGAGCTTAGGCATAATCTAGGATCCACACCTCCTGGGTTTCGGGGAGGCTCTGTCGGGTGAGACTCACCTCCGAGCTTCCGATTTTGCGCACATTTTGCATTCTGCGGGTGAAGTTCTCCACCGGGGCGATCGGAAAGTCATCACCGAGGATATCGGTCTTGTAGTGCATCGGGAAGATCACCCTCAACCGCGGAAGGCGCTTTGTGATCTCGACCGCCTCGTCCGGCCCGATCGTGAAGTACCCGCCGACCGGGAGGAAGATCGCCTCCACGTCCTTGAGGGCTTCCGCCTGGAGATCGGTCAGCCGTTCCCCGAAATCGCCGAAGTGGGCCAGCGTGATCCCTTCAAGGTTGAACTTGAAGATCGTGTTCTCCCCGCGCTTGGTCCCGTGTGCTTCGTCGTGGAAGCTCCCGATCCCGACGAACGTGATACCGTGGGCTGCATGCTCTCCCGCCCCCTGGATCACGACGGGGTTCCCCTTCACCCGCTCGACCGCGTTGTGGTCGAAGTGTCCGTGGCTCACGGTGACGATATCCGCGGGATAGTCCGGCGGGCGATAGGGGAGCCTCTCGTCGTACGGGTCGGTGACGATTCGCACCCCGTCGCCCTCGATCAGAAAACAGGAGTGTCCGATCCACTTGATCTTCATGCGCAACTCACCTCCTTGCAAATGCGCTTGTGAGCATGTGTTCGACAAGCTCAGCGAACGTGATCCCCGCCGCCTCCGCCGCCTGCGGGAGGTCGCTCGTCTCGGTCATCCCCGGGATGGTATTCACCTCGAGGACGTAGGGTGTTCCCTCGGGGCTCAACCGCAGGTCGACGCGGGAGAACCCGCGGCACCCCAGCGCCCGGTGGGCGGTGAGGGCCGCCTCCTGCGCCCGGGCGGTCACTCCCTCCGGGAGGGGGGCGGGGACGAGGAACTCGGTCATCCCCGGGGTGTACTTGGCGGTGTAGTCGTAGAAGTCACGCTTCGGGCGCATCTCCACGATCGGAAGCGGTTCGGCTTCCCCGTCGATCTCGAGGATCCCGACGGTGAGGTCCCTCCCTTCGATGTAGCGTTCGACGAGGAGGGACCCGAATCTTCCGATGATCTCCGCCGCCTGCGCCCGGAGCTCCTCGTCGTCTTGAACGATCCGCACCCCGACGCTCGATCCCTGGTCTCGCGGCTTGAGGACGAGGGGGAAGGGGATCGTTTCCACGACTCGGTCACAGAAATCGTCGATCTCTCCACCCTGGTAGAGAAGACCATCCGGGACCGCGAGCCCCTTCCCGACGAACGCCTCCCGCGCGCGCGGTTTGTCCATCGCAAGGGCGCTTGCAAGCGGGCCCGATCCGGGGTAAGGGACCTCCATCGCTTCGAGCAACAGCTGAACCGTGCCGTTCTCCCCCGCCCCTCCGTGCAGGCAGTTGAAGACGGCTTCGGCCCCTCGGATCCCGGGGACTATCCCGTCCAGGTCGGCTATCTCCACGTAGTCGGCCGTGTAGCCGAGCTCCCGGAGCGCCGCCGCCACTCTTCTCCCGGAGGCGATGGACACTTCCCTCTCTGCGGAATCCCCGCCCGCTATCACCGCGATCGTTTTGACGTTCACCGTTCACCCCCAGGAAATTAGTATAGCTTTTGGAAAACCCGAGGACAACGGACGGGGAAAACCGGGGTTTGTCCTCTCGAATGCGGACAGGTGGGGTGTTTCCTGTTCGCTGGGGGGCGTTGACTTTAGTTTAGGAGCCTTATATGTTGAGAGGTGTATGGTGGCTTTATTTCGGTTGGTGACTAAGGAGGCCTAGATGAAAAACTTAGACCACAGGAAGCGGGCGATACGGGCGATCTTCGGTCTCACGCTGCTCGCCCTATTGACGGTTCTCTTGACCGGTTGTTGGCTGTTCAACAAGGTTCCGGTCGCATCGTTCACCGCGAGCACCTTAGCCGGCGAAGCGCCGCTCACTGTCAACTTCAGCGCGATCCTTTCCTACGATTCCGACGGGGTGATCACCAAGTATGAATGGGATTTCGGGGACGGATCGAGCGGTACGGGTGCATCGGTATCCCATACCTACACCGCGGCGGGCAGCTACACGGTGGTGCTGCGGGTGACGGACAACGACGGGGCGACCGCGACCGCGCAGAAGACGGTCATCGTCACCGCCCCTCCCGAAGAGGGAGGAGGCACCGGACCGACGGCGAGCTTCACCGCCACCCCGATCACCGGGGAGGCGCCGCTGACGGTCACGTTCAACGCCTCGGCCTCGAGCTACGCCGGACACGCGATCACTTACTATTCTTGGGATTTCGGGGACGGAACCACCGGGACGGGGATCACCACCACCCACACCTACGCTCCTGCGGTGACGACCACCTACCACGTCGTCCTGCGGATCATCGCCTCGGACAACACCGAGGGGACGGCGGAGAAGGACATCACGGTGATCGTGAGCTCCTCGACCCAACCGTCTACCGCCCCGACCGCCAGCTTCACCGTCACTCCGGACAGTCCTCAGATCGGTCCGCACACGTTCCAGTTCGATCCCTCGGATTCCGACGCCTCTGCCGGCAGGGAGCTGACCACCTATGTGTGGAGCTTCGGGGATCAGAGCTCCCAGACGGAGACCACGGACAAGACGGTTGAACACACGTTTCATACGGCCCAATCCTCCCAGGATTTCATCGTCACCCTTACCGTCATCGACGATCAGGGAAGCACGGACAGCTATTCCCGCACGGTGACGGTGAAGAACCTGCAGCCGATCGCCGGGTTCGAGATGAGTACCGACGGGGTCACCTGGGGGGTGGACGACATCGAGATCTACGACGCCCAGACCGCTTCCCATACGATATACTTCCGGTCGATCGCCCCCACCGGTGATTTCTGGGATCAGCTCAGAACGGCGGAGGACGTTGACCTGCCGAACGATTCGACGAGCGTCAAGCCGGATAACTTCGAGACAGGGACCTACACCTCCGGCGATCAGAACCTCTCCTACGATCCGGAGGGGAACGGCACCCACGGCGTGGGCACGTGGGGGATCATCTCCTACGTGTGGAGCTTCGGGGACGGAACCACGGAGACGAAGAACGCGAATCTCGACGGTTCCTGTACCGCCTTCACTCATGACTATCAGCTCGGGGTGGACGAATCGCAGAAGACGTTCACCGTGACGCTCGAGGTTATCGACAACCAAGGTGCGCGGGGGACCCTCAGCCGGACGATAAAGCTCTACAAGAGTCCGGCGCCGTAGCGGCTCTGCAACAGCGATTGGACGGGTGGCCCGTGCTCGGGCCACCCGTTTTTAAAGAGGTGGATGGTTATGCGGCGACGGGGGTTCAAGGCGGTGATGTTGCTCGTGGTGGTGGCCGTGGCCGGCTGTTCCATCCTCAACTCTCCGCCGGTCGCGCGGATCGCGGCCGTTCCTCTTTCGGGTTCCTCGCCGCTTTCGGTATCGTTCGACGCCGGAGGTTCCTACGATCCGGACGGTTCGATCATGGCCTACCGCTGGGACTTCGGGGACGGGACCACCGGCTCCGGCGTGACCACGGACCACACGTTCATCAGCGCGTCGACCAGGATCTACACGGTGGTCCTCACGGTGACGGACGACGACGGGGCGACCTCCTCCTGTGAACAGAGCATCGAGGTCATCGGCACAGGCGGTGGTGCGGGGAACAATCCCCCCAGCGCGCGGTTCACCGTCACTCCGAAGTCGTATGGGGATTCACCGCTGACCGTGACCTTCGACGCCTCGTTGTCCACGGACGTGGACGGAAGGATCGTTGCATACGCGTGGGATTTCGGCGATGGAACGACCGGATCGGGGAAGATCCTGTCCCATACGTTCACGGCGGCGGCCACGGCCGACTTCACGGTCACCCTCACCGTCACGGACGACCGGGGAGCCAGTGCCAGTACCAGCGCGGTGATCACCGTGCTCGTCCCCCCGAACGTTCCCACGGACGGTCCCACCGCCGCGTTCACCGCGTCGGATCCGGTGACCGTCTTCGCCTCCCCCGATCTGCCGTCCGTGCCGTCCCTGTTTTCGGTGACCTTCGATCCGGCCGATTCCACCCCGGCTCCCGGACATTCCATAAAGACCTACATTTGGGACTTCGGGGACGGAGAATCGGTCACCATGGGGAGCGACTCCCCTGTGACGCACACCTACGCATCCGGAGCGCCGAGCCATACCTTCGTCGTCACCCTGACGGTGATCGATGATCAGGGGCTGACCGACTCCGTCGCGCGGAACGTCACGGTGCGGAACTAGGTTCCGGCGGCCGCGAGGCTGAGGTAGATCAGCCCGGCGAGTCCGGCCACCACGAGGAGGCCCATCCACCACGGGGTTCCCGTCGATTCAGTCGGTGGGACGACGGGCGCGGGGTTGATCTCATTCCAGTTGATCAGGTGCTCGCCCTGCGCGGTTGTGGTCGAAGCCTCCTCTTGCTGGGCCGGCGGGGAACCGGTGATGATCATCCTCGGCGTGGTCAAGAAGCGGTCCCCCAACCACTCCCGCGGCACGGGACGGAAGGTGTTCCCGTTGAGGGCGATGGCGCGCAGCCCGGCGAGCGGGATGCTGATCTCTCTCCCCCCCTCGTGCACGGACACGATCTCTCCGATCCCGGTGAAGGAGGAGAACGGTCCGATGTAGACCTTGTCGCTCGTCTCGACGATCAAGCGGGGGAAGTCGATCGTGATCTGACGGATCGAGGAGCGGGGGATATCGAATACGCGCACCGGGCCCGCGGCGGGGACGATGTCGAGCCTGACGACCGCGTCGATCCCGGAGATGCCCCCGGAGTACTCGCGCCCGGTGGTGGTGAGGAGAAGCCCTTGACCGCTTACCGTCAGTCCCGCGCAGATAGAGGATATCATCAAAAACAGAAGGATGTACAGGCTTTTCTTTTCACGCCGCATAAGGACCTCCTTGGTTCATCTGCCGGTTCACCCTACCACGTGGGGGATGCCCCCGTCAAGTGGAGCCTCCCTCGGGGAGCAGGGCTGCGGCGCGTGTGGGCGTGGCCTCCATCCCCTTTACCTTAAGGGGAAACGCGATGAAATAAGCGTTCTTTGATCCCGCGGCCAGGCTTTTCAGGTTGACGAGCCCCTCCACGATCGGGATTCCCGCTCCGAGGAGGATGTGATGGACCGGATAGTCCGACGAGTCCGGCGGGTCGGGGCTGGGGGTGTCGAGCCCGAGGACGGCGATCCCTTGGCCGGCGAGGAACTTCGCCGCGGCCGGGGTGACGATCGGGTAATCGCGGTAGTAGCGGGCCGTCCCGACCTGCTTGTCCCAGCCGGTGTGGATCAGTACGGCCTTTCCCGCGAGCCTGCCGCGGGAGAGCTCCTCGGGACCGATCTCGGGCGCGTCGGTGGTGATAACTACGATCGGTGCGGCGATGAGCGGAACCTCGCTGACGTCGGCGCCGTCGGCGATGAAGTGACGCGGGGAGTCGAAGTGGGTGCCGCAATGGGCGTGAAGGAGGGCAAACCGCGACATGGCGTACTCATCCTCGGGGAATCTCGCCAGGTGCTCGACGGCCAATCCCGGAACGTCGCCGGGATAGGCCTCCATTCCATCCCGCATCGGGCGGGTGAGGTCGATTACGCGCATGTCCCTCCCTTTTCCGCTTTGATCTCAATGAACCGGGGGATGGTAAAGGCGCGGCGGACCCGTTCCAAGAGCTCGTCGCGCACAAGCAGGACTGGAAGAGCTCTTCCATTCAAGGCTTTGTGTACAGCGCCGGCCAGCCCTTTCCCGTCGAGCTCGAGCCTCCCCACCTCGTCGAC
>JAJRTG010000042.1 GCA_024278395.1 Fidelibacterota bacterium
CACGGAGTCGCCGTAACGGTGAACAAAGCTTTCAAAGGGATCGCGTTCAACGATGTCACGTTCAGCAACATCTTTTTCGGAACGAAGGACGGGAAGCGGGTCGATCTCGACGCGTACGCGATCTTCGAGGGTGTGCGCCGCGAGGTTGAGCCACATTCAGTATGCGGAGAAACGACAAAGGTCTACAAAAACGGACAGCTTATGATCGACGCCAGCGTGACACCGATCGAACAGATCATCGCCTCGCCGATCAACAATCCCCTCCCCTACAGCGGCAAGGCGGTGAGCGGTCTTCTGTGTTGGGGTCCGTACCTGGGTAAGGACGGTGTGCTTGCGGCAGCGAACACTATCCTGATCCGCACCCATATCGACACCTCGACGCTGACAGCGCTCGAGCCGCTTTGTCTCCGACAGTTCGGTTTCGGGGACGGGGATACCGTAACGGTCACTGGGTTGAAACACGGTGCCGTGGTGATCGCCGATGGAAACCCGATATGCCCTCTTTCTCCCAGCGATCGTGTCACCCTCCGGCTTAAGCGGTCTGTTCTGCGTGTGTACAAGCTGACGTAGAAAGGAAGGAGAAAATTTGCGCTACAAGAGCATCGAAATAGAAGAGACGCACTGCGAGTGCACCGATGTCTACATATGTCGGGTGTTCCTCACCGCGCTCACCGAGCGGATAGCCGTGGAGGAAGCAACCTACCTGGCCGGGTATTCCATCATCACCGCCGCTCCGCTCCAGGCGTGTGTGGAGGGGCGGATCGCTCCGGGAGAGACTCCGGACGGGCGGCCGGGCATTCTCATCCAGTTCAACGCGCCCACCGAGCTCGGGTTGGACGCATTCAAGAAAGCGTTGCTCGACCGGTTGTACATCCTTCCCCACCTTCCCACGTGCTCATTGTTCGACGCAAGCCCGCAGGGAGAAGAGAAGAAGGAGATCGAAATCGGTGAGCACATCCGGAGGTGGGGGGATGGGTTCGAGCGGGAGGAGAAGCTCGCCGACCGCGAGGTAATCCGCCTTCCGATCATGACCGGTGACATACTGATCGAGCGGACCTTCTACATCGTTTCCGGGATGGACGGGGTGCTGGAAGTTTTCGGACAGAACGCGGCGTCGTGCCTCACCGGTGCGCAGGAGGCGTCCGACCGCATCTTCCACGACGTCCCTGGTGTCGCCCTGTTCAACTACCCGCTGGGTGGGATCAGCGGTGCCAAGGTCGGCGGGATCAATTACCGCGAAGAGGGACTGACGATCAACGAGCTGTTCTGCCCCAGCTTGAAAAACCGGATCGTAAGTAAGATTCCCGACGGGGCCGACGCGGTGATTGAGTACCCGCTCATCGGAATAGGCTTGAACGAGATCAAACAGGGATTGCATACGGCGATCGATGCGTTCGCTTCCACCCCGGGGATAATCCGCATCACCGCCCCGTCGTTCGGCGGCAAGTGGGGAAAACACGAGCTGTTCCTTCCTGAAGTAGTTGCTCAAGAAAGATGAAACTAGAAGTTGACCCGAAAATCCTTGAGGTTATCGCTGACCGGAGCACCGCGCTTGTACACCTTCTACGCGATCGCGCGGACGAATACGGACTCAGCGTCCGTACCCTGCCGTGCGGCGCGATGCTGATCGACACCGGTGTAGAGGCTCCCGGTTCGTTCGCCGCTGGGCTGCGGCTGATCGAGCTCTGCCACGGCGGGCTCGCTTCCGCCGCGCTCGGGCTCGTAGACCTGAGTGGGTTCGTACTCCCGCAGGTGACCGTGGAATCCCTGCATTCCGCGTTTTCCACGTACAGGTTGCAGGCGTCGTATCCGGTGAGCGCAGATGCGCCGGAGATCCGGGTGTGTGGTCCAATCCGCCTGTGGTTGGACCGAGTCGTTACGGATGAGTCGTCGATTCCAGGGATAGCAGTGATCGAGTCCGACCGGCTGCCCGACGACGCCATGGTGCGTATCATCGCAGAGCGCAGCGGGCTTTCGCCGCAGTCGCTCACCCTGATCGTCGCTCCAGCGACGAGCCTGGTCGGCGCCACGCAGATCGCCGGACGGGTGAACGAATGCGTCATCTTCACCCTTGCAGAGAGCATTCACTTCGACTTGAACAAGGTCGGGCACATAGTCGGGCAGGTGCCGATCTGCCCGGTCGGCCAAGCGGCGCAGAAGCGGCCCTACCCGGATGACTTCATCCACTACGCGGGAAAGGTGATGATCACGCTTACCGCCGCTCCGGAGGACGATTTGGAATCCCTCGTGCATCAGCTCACCTTCGCGTCGACCCCAATCTACGGGACCTTCTTCTACGAGTTGCTCTCCCAGGCGGGCGGGGTCTTCGAAAACATCCCGGGGCTCATCGATATCAACAAACCCGCACAGGTGACGATCAACGACCTTGCCACCGGACGGACGGTACATGCCGGGTCCCCGGGCATCGCGCGGTTGGTCGCCCTTCTCGGCGGAGGAAATACGAAATGATACTCATTCAACAGATCACCACCCTGGTCAGGGATGCAGATCGCGTGGAACACGGGGTCGATCTTCTGATCAACGGAAACAGGATCGTGCGCATCGGCCGCGTGGAACCGGTGGAGATCTCACCCGAAACGACCGTGATCAGCGGGAAGGGACGGATTGTTGCCCCGGGGTTCATCAACGCCCATACCCATCTGTACCAATCTCTGCTCAAGGGGCGACGGGATGACGTCCCGCTCGTCTCGTGGTGCGAGCAGGTGACTTTCCCATTCGTGCGCGCCGTGCTTGATCGGCTGTGGAAGAGCGGGGATGCGGAGATCGGGTACCTGTGGTCGATGCTCGGGGCGATCGAGATGATCAAAAGTGGAATCACCGCATTCATCGATATGGATATGAACCTGCCCGGCGTGCCGCAGGCGTGGTGCGACATCGGCATCCGCGGCATCGCCGCTATGAGCCTGGTCGACCAATGGGTCCCGAACGATTTCATAACTGCTCCGGAGAAGCTACGCGAAGATACGCTCAAGCTCATTGAAGACTGGAATCAGAAACCGGATGAAGACCCGCTCGTGCAGGTGTTCCTCGGGCCGTCCGCTCCGTTCACGTGCAGCGAGGGGTTGCTTTCCTGGATCCTCGAACAGGCGGAGCGATATGACCTCGGGATCCAGACGCACGTCTCGGAGACAAGCTGGGAGGTGGAACACTCGCTTGAAACGGTGGGGAAGACGCCACTTGCTTATCTCGATTCCATCGAATTCCTCTCCCGCCCGCTCCTCGCCGTGCACGGCGTCCACCTTACGGATGAGGAGATCGAGCTCGCGGCGGAACGGAGGACGACGGTCGTCTACAACCCCAAGAGCAACATGAAGCTCGGAAGCGGGATCGCCCCGATCGTGAAGATGCGCCGGGCCGGGGTGGAAGTGGCGCTTGGAACCGACGGTACGGCGTCCAACGACCTGCTCGATCCGTTCGAGGAGATGCGTGTCGGCGTCCTCTTGCAGAAGGTAGCCGGAGAGGACCCCACCGCCCTCAGCGCGCGCGAGATATTCAGAAGCGCCACCGCGGTGGGGGCGAGGGCGTGCCGGATCGATGCTGGAACGATCGACGTCGGAAAACTCGCCGATCTCATCGTGATCGATCCGTCCGAGGCGCACATGTTCAATCTGGGCGGTGAAGTCATCCCAGCGCTCGTCTATTGCGCCAAAGGGAGCGACGTGAAAACGGTGATCATTAACGGTCGTGTGGTGATGCGGGATCGTACGATCACGACCGTTGATGAACGCGCCATCCTTAGAGAAGCTAAGAAAGTGGGTGAAACTTATGGATAAGAACATCAAACAGGCGCTCGCGGCGATCGTCGGCGAACAGCACGTAAGCGATTCAGTGGCGGACAGGCTCTGCTACTCGCGCGATTGCGGCCCGGACAAAGCCGGTCTTCCGGACGTGGTCGTCCGCCCGGGCTCGACGGAGGAAGTGGTGGCGATCGTCAGGCTCGCCAATGAGGTGAAAAAGCCGGTTTACACACGCGGACGCGGCACGACCTTCCTGGGCAGCGGTGTCAAGGACGGGGTGATCCTCGTCGAAATGACTCGGATGAACCGGATCGAACGGATCGATCTTAAGTCCGGCTACGTCACCGCGCAGGCCGGGGCGATATGGCGCGGAATCGACGTCGCCCTGCAACGGGTGGGACACGAGCTTGCTGTTCCCGGCGGGGGCGGACTCTTCTCGTGCACCATCGGCGGAACGGTGGCGGTCAACGCCATCCCGCACGGAGCGACGGAGTACGGAATGACTGGCGACCATGTCCTCGGGCTGGAGGTGGTCCTTCCCGACGGAAGCGTGATCAACACCGGTTCAGCGGCGAACCCCAGTTCGGAGCCGATCGAACGAAACGCCAACGGCCCCGATATCGCCGGGCTGTTCATTGGCTCGTACGGAATCCTGGGAATAATCACCAAGGTGACCTATCGCATCCGGCCGATCCCGGAGGAGGAGAAATTCGGGTTTTACGCGTTCGACGATTACCGGGAGGCGATCGACGCCGCATGTGGGATTCAGATGGCCCAAGCGGCGACGTTCATCGTCGGGCTGTTCGGCGGTCCCAAGCCGGCCGGTGAAGAGGGAGACGCGTTCCTGCACGTAATCGTGCGCGACCGCGCCTCCGCCGCCCGTGAGCGGCTCCGCGAGGCGGGGGGGATCTGCAGCGCGTATCACGGCCGCCCGTCATCCGCGGAAGGGACCCGCCACTACTGGCAGGAGCACATGTATTCCTGGCTGCGGAACACAGCACCCGGTCCGTATTACAGCAATCGACCGTACTTCTGTCCCGAGGTGGCCGGGTTTACCTCAACACCCGGGCTGAAGAAGGCGGTGGAGCTGTTCCGCACCCTGCGGGCCGAACGTGACGCCGAGTTCACCCGCTACGGAATCCGCGTAAAGGGACTGGACGCCTATTTCGTCCGCAACGGTGCCTACCTGTGGATCGACACGCTGTACGACGAGCGCCGTGCGGACGCATGGGACTACGCTCTGAAGCTGCGCGGAGATATCGCCGAACTGATGTTCACCGAGGGGGGGATGAGCCCGGGCGGTCTCGGCGCGGGGATCTCCCCTTATATCATGCCTAAACTCGGCCCGACGTTCGAACTGTTTAAAACCTTAAAGAAGACATTGGATCCGAACGGGATTTTAAACCCGGATCTTCTCTTTCCCACGGGGGGTACGACATGAACTTGGGGAAATACAGGGATCAAATTTACAGCTGTCTTCGGTGTGCCTTCTGCTTCGACGATTTCAACGAGCCGCAAAAGGCGATCTGCCCGGCTTACTGCACCTACGGCTTCGATTCCTACGGTGCGCGTGGCAAGATCGTCATCGCCCGCGGTCTGCTCGACGGGACACTCAACTACGACGATGAGATCACCAAGCGGGTTTACGCGTGTACGGAGTGTGCAGCCTGTCAGGAGCAATGCTTCAAGCATCTTGACCTGCTCGAGATCTACGCGGCGATGAAGGAGGATCTGGCAGAACGCGATCTTTTGCCGAGCGGAGTAAACGAACTCCTCAAGGTCATGGAGGAATTCGGAAACCCGTATCGACAACCGCCGGAGAAGCGACTTGCCTGGATCCCGGGACGGGCCCGGGTAGGTAAGAAGGCCAAAGTCCTCCTGTTTGTCGGCTGCACCTCCGCCTACTTACGGCGGGGAATGGCGCGGGCCGCGTACCGCGTCCTGGATGCTCTGGGCGTCGACTTCACCCTCCTCGATGATGAGCACTGCTGCGGCCATCCGTATATCACAGTGGGGAAGATGGAGGAAGCAAGACGGGTGGGAGAGGAGAACCTCGCGGCGATTGAGGGGCTGGGAGTGGAGAAGG
Organism: Fidelibacterota bacterium; assembly: GCA_024278395.1. Taxonomy (GTDB): domain Bacteria; phylum Bipolaricaulota; class Bipolaricaulia; order UBA7950; family UBA9294; genus S016-54. Next base: position 5,845 of record JAJRTG010000042.1, read on the forward strand.
TGGTGTTCACCTGCCCCGGCTGCCTGCGCACGTTCAAGGCGGACATGCCCAAGCTCACCGGCCGCCCGCTTCCGTTTGAGGTCCTCCACTTGACAGAGTTTGTCTCTCGGTTCCTCTCCGAGCATCGGATCCATCTGCAGCGGAAATCCCGCATCGTGACCTATCACGACCCGTGCAACCTCGGCCGCGGCCTCGGAGTGTACGAGCCGCCGCGTCAGGTGATCGAGGCGATCCCCGGAGTGCGGTTGGTGGAGATGCCGCGCAATCGCGAGCGCTCATTCTGCTGCGGAAACGGGGCGTACGTGCGCTATGACTACGAAGAAATGTCGGTAAAAAGCGAGCTTGACCGGTTCACCGAAGCGGAGCAGACCGGAGCGGACACGGTGCTCAGCGCTTGTCCTGCCTGTAAAACCGGGTTCCTCGATGCACGGCGCATGGCAGAATCGCAGATCGAGGTTCTCGACGTCCTCGAGCTCTTCGCTCAGGTTCTGTGACGCACCCACGTTAAGGAGGAAAGATGGACGACCGGCAAAGACGCCGCGAAGAGATCGCGCGGTACTGGGAAACAAAGAGCGAATCCGGGGTGACTGTTTATCCAGTGCGTGCTGCGGTGAGAGCCATGGCAAACCAGGGCTGCGACATGAGCGCCGCTCAGCCGCTCCTTGCTCGCGGGGATGAGCTTTACCACGCGGAGCGGTACGATGAACTCCTCGTGATAATCGCCCGCATCAACGCGGTGATCCATCGAGCGATCGAGGCGCGCGGCGAGTACGGCCCGACTACGTTGGCCGAGCTGCGCACCATGCTCCCCCCTGAACTGCCGCAGGTCTCCGGCAAGCTTTCCTCCTCGGAGTACCGTGACCGCGTGCGGGGCGGATGGGTGGGAAAGTGTATCGGAACGGCGTTGGGCGATCCGGTGGAGGGATGGACGAGCGAGATGATCCGCTCCCGCTACGGAAAGGTGAGGGATTACATAGTCCCTCCGAAGATAGAGAACGACGACACTGCGTATCCGATCCTCGTCCTCCACGCCTTGGATGAGTACGGTCCGTCATTTACCAGCGAGCAGCTCGGCCTGGAGTGGGTGGAGCACCTCCCGTACGCGTTCACCGCGGAGATGAGCGCGCTGGAGAACATCAAAGCCGGAATGATGCCTCCGGAGAGCGGGCGGTTCCGCAATCCGTGCAGCGAGTGGATCGGAGCGCAGATGCGCGGGGAGATCCATGGGCTTATCGCCCCGCTCCGGCCCGATCTCGCCATGGACTACGCCCTACGCGACGGAATCATCTCGCACCGGCGTGAAGGGATCTACGCCGAGGTATACTGCGCCGCGTTGATCAGCCTCGCGTTCTCCGAGCGGTCGATCCCGGAGATCCTCCGCCTCGCGCTGTCGTTCGTCCCGCCGGAGAGCAGGTTCCACCAAGTGGTGGAACAGACGTTCCACTGGTGCGAGACGATCGGTGAACCGGCCGGAGTCCTGAAGAAGATCGAACAGGAGCTTGGACATTACCACTGGATCCACGCGTTCCCAAACATCGCGACCGCGATCACCGGGCTTCTGCTGAGCGAAGGGGACTTCGAGCGGGCGATCACCACTACCCTGATGTGCGGGTTCGACACCGACTGCTCCGCAGGACAGGTGGGAGCCCTCCTCGGCACGCACCTTGGATACGAGCGCCTTCCGGATAAGTGGAAGGAGCCGGTTGGTGATAAGTTCGAAAGCTACGTGATCGGGTTTGAACGCATGCGGTTTGACGAACTGACCGAGTGGACGGCGAGATGGGGGGAGAGGATCGCCGGCGAAGTAGTTAGGGCTTGAACAAGGAGGAGGTGCATTTAAACAAGTGATCGCTGTATTGGGAAGCATCAATATGGACTTTGTAACGCTGGTATCGCATCTTCCACAGCCGGGGGAGACCGTGCTCGGCAGCCGGTTCGATCGCTCTTTGGGAGGGAAGGGGGCGAATCAGGCAACGGCTGCCGCCCGATTGGGAGGGCGGGTGAGCTTCTACGGAAAGGTCGGCGTCGATTCTCTCGGGAAAGACCTGTTGGATGGCCTTAAGAAGAACGGGATCGATACCAGCGCCGTGGAACGGGAAGAAGGGATGCCTTCCGGCATCGCTAATGTGTGGGTGAATTCAGAAGGCGAAAATATGATCGCCTATGTCCCCGGTGCAAACGCGCGCGTCGATCGGGCATACATCTCCCGTGTCCTGCCCCTCCTTACTGCTGCGAAGATGCTCCTTCTGCAATTCGAGATACCCGTCGCAACGATCGCGTTCCTGCTCGAATCGCTTCCGAAGTCTCAGCCGTTCGTAATTCTCGACCCGGCTCCGGCGCAGGACATATCTTCCCTTCTTCTTACTCGGGTCGACCTCATCACGCCCAATCAGGGCGAGCTTGCGGCCCTCACCGGGGAAGCGACGGTCGAACAGGGCGCACGTCGCCTGCTCGACCAGGGAGTAAAGCAGGTTCTGTGCAAAGTGGGAAAGGACGGGGCCTATTGGGCGACTAATCGTGGCATCGTTCACTTCCCTGCCCCAGCGGTCGATCCGATCGATACTACCGGCGCCGGTGACGCGTTCACCGGTGCACTGGCCGCTGCGCTCGCTGAGGGTAGGGAGCTGGAAGACGCGGTACGATGGGCGAATGCGGCCGGCGCCTTGTCCACCACCAAACGCGGCGCTCAACCCTCGCTTCCCATGCGGGACGAGGTGGAACGGTTCCTGGCGAAGGAAATGTAGCCATGCGGAAGACGGCGTACATCGATCTCTCCACCCGCACAGTGAAGATCGAAGACACGTTTGACGAGACGATCGTGTGGTTCCTCGGGGGACGTGGATACGGCGCCTACATGCTCTACAGGCTTGTCCCTCCGGAGGTGGAGCCGCACAGTCCGGAGAACGCGGTGATCATCTCATCTGGCCTTTTCTCCGGGTCACCGTGGCCCGCCGCGGCGCGCTATCATCTCACGTTCCGTTCCCCACTCACCGATATCTACGGATACGCCAACGCGGGGGGAAAGTCAGGGCCGTATCTGGCTGCCTGCGGATTTGATGCATTGGTGATCCAGGGGAAATCGGAAACACCGGTCTACCTCCTGATCGACAAGCTGAACGTTCGGATCGAGCCGGCCGATGAGCTGTGGGGTAAGACCACGGGTGAGACGGAAGCTCTTCTGCACGTGAAGTACGCTGGTGCGGCCATAGCTAGCATCGGGCCTGCAGGGGAGAACGGCGTCCTATTTGCAAGCGTGATCAACGACGGCGGACGGGCAGCAGCGCGGACCGGAGGCGGGACCGTGTTCGGTGCGAAGAACCTGAAGGCGGTGGTGGTCCTCCGCAACCGATTGGAATCGTTTCCGAAGGAGTTCCTCGCCGAGGTGCGAGCCGCCACCAAGAAGGTCCTCGATTACCCGATCACCGCGGATTACCATCGCTGGGGTACGCCTATCCTCATTGGGATCAAGAACGAGATCGGCGATCTGCCGACGAAGAACATGCAGCTTGGCCAGGTCCCGTTCGTCGAGAAGATCGATGCCCGTGCGCTCGAGTGTTTCAAGGAGAGAACCGAAGGTTGCTTCAGCTGTCCGATCCGCTGTGCGCGCGTATCCAGGATCGATAAAGGGAAGTACCGCTGTCGGACCGCCGGACCGGAATACGAGACGGTGGACTCGTTCGGGGGGAAGTGCTATTGCAGCGATCCGCGGGTCATCATCTACGCCAACTTCCTGTGCAACGAGCTGGGGATGGATACGCTTTCCACCGGTGCAGCGATCGCGTTTGCCATGGAGTGCCATGAGAAAGGGCTGCTCGACGGCGGTGGACTTGATCTGTCATGGGGGAACGGGGAAACGATCATCGCCCTGATAAACCAAATCGCAAGGCGGGAAGGGTTGGGAGCGCTCCTTGCCCAGGGAACGCGGCAGGCCGCTGCGAAGATCGGCGGAGACGCTGCGCTCTACGCGATGCACGTCAAAGGGTTGGAGATCCCGTCCCAGGAGCCGCGTGTGGCCAAGGGGTTCGGTCTGGGGCACGCTACGTCAAACCGGGGCGCCGATCACCTGTACGCGCTTCCCACCATCGATACCGCACACCTGGAACACGCCGGTCGTGCCCTTCTCCCCTACACCATGCCCGAGTTGATGGACACAGCGAACGAGACGTACAAGCCGGACCTCGTCAAGTTCAGCGAGGAGTACTCCGCCGTGGCGGACGCTCTCGGGGTGTGCAAGTTCAGTACTGTGGAGACTTATCCCCTCTATCCGGAGGACTTGGCGCGCGGGATCAGCGCCCTCGGTCGGACGATCACGGCAGAGGAGCTGCTGCAGATCGGGGAGAGGATCGTCAACCTGGAACGGATGTACAACGTGCGGCTCGGCCTATCGGCAGAAGACGACCGCCTTCCGCGCCGGTTTACGGAGGAACCTCTTCCGGTCAAACACGGCGACGCCGTCACGTACCATAGGATCGAAGATTTCGATGGAATGCTTGCACGTTATTACAAGCTGCGCGGCTGGGATGAAAACGGAGTCCCCACGCAGGATAAGCTGCGCGAGCTTAAGCTCGATCGGGTGCTCGAGGAAGGAGGGGGATCGTGACGCAGCTGAAAGGCGGTTATGTAGGAAGGTACCTGTGGGTTGATCTGGAGGACAGAACGATCGAGGAACGGGAGCTTTCAGCGGAGTTCGCACGTACGTTCCTCGGGGGGAACGGATTCGGGGTCAAGATCCTGTGGGACGAGGTGGACCCATCCGTCGATCCGCTCTCCCCGGGGAACGTGCTTGTCATCGCAAGCGGCCCTCTCGGCGGCACCGCCTGGCCGACGTCCGGGCGGCTGGAGGCGGTGAGCAAGTCGCCGCTCACCGGGATCTACGGCGACTCCAACAGCGGTGGATTCTTCGGTCCGGAGCTCAAGTTCGCCGGGTACGACATGCTGGTCATAACCGGCAAGGCATCTACTCCCCTCTACCTGTGGATCGACGACGGCAAAGCGTCCTTGGAGGAGGCCGACGGGCTGTGGGGCAGGGACACGATCGAAACGGAAGAGGCGATCAGAAAACAGAAGGGTGATGACCGGATAAAGGTCGCGTGCATTGGTCCCGCCGGGGAGAACATGGTACGCTACGCTGCGATCCAGGTGACGCCCAACCGAAGTCTGGCGCGAAGCGGCATCGGAGCGGTGATGGGATCGAAGAACCTGAAAGCGATCGCGGTGCGGGGAACACAAAAGGTTCCCATCGCCCATCAGCACGAGTTCCTCTCCCTCGCCCGCGAGATGCACCAGCGGATCATGAAAAATGAATTCTACCCAAGCGTCTCCCGTTACGGCACCCCGGGGTTGGTGATGCTCGTCAACGAGATCGGGCGCTTTCCCAGCTATAACTTCAAAACGGGCGATTTCGAGCGCGCGCGTGATATCTGTGGCGAGACCCTGCGCGAGCGGTTCTTCGTCAGGGATACCGGATGTTTTGCCTGCCCGATCCGCTGTGACAAGGTGTACCGGGTGCCGGACGGGGAGTTCGCCGGGACCGTTACATCGAGCTTCGAATACGAGACGCTGAGCTCGCTCGGATCGGGAGTCGGCCTCAGCAAACTCGACGCGATCATCGCGGCGAACGACCGCTGCGACCGGTTGGGGCTCGACACCATCTCCACCGGCCGGTCGATCTCCTTCGCCATGGAGCTCTACGAGAGGGGGATCCTCACGAAGAAGGATACCGGCGGGATCGCCCTCGAATGGGGTGATCACCACGTTGTCCTTCAGCTGATCGAGTGGATCGCCAGGCGCGAAGGACTGGGGGCGATCCTTGCCGATGGAGTGCGCCGGGCGGCGGCGGCGATCGGCCGCGGTGCGGAGTACTACGCGATGGAGGTCAAAGGGCAAGAGATCCCGGCCCAGGACGGCCGTGCCCAGCAGTCGATGGGCCTGGCGCATATCACCTCCACCCGCGGAGCCGATCACCTGAAGGCGTTCCCGACCATCGATGAAACTGGGAACCCCCATGAAGTAATCCGCCGCTACGGCAAGGAATACCTGCCGGAGATGGCCGATCCGCACGCGACAAAGTACAAGCCGTTCCTGGTGAAAGACGGGGAGGACTTCGGCGCGGTCGTCGACTCGGTGGGGGTGTGCAAGTCGGGCGGTACGTTCGTCATGGCCGAGATCTACTGGCAGGAGATCGCCGAGGGGCTGACCTATGCCACAGGGATTGAGTTCTCCGAGGCGAAATTGAGGACAATCGGTGAGCGGATCTATAACCTGATGCGCGCTTACGGCGCGATTCACGGTATCACTCGGGCCGATGACCGCCTCCCGCGCCGGTTCACCGCCGAGCCATCGCCGTCGGGCGGGGCGAAGGGACAAATCGCCCACGCTGAAGAGATGCTCGATGAGTACTACGACCTGCGCGGTTGGGATAGAAAGCTCGGTTGGCCGACCACCGCCACCCTGAACCGGCTCGGTCTCCCCGAGGTAGCCGTTCGCTTGGAGGAGATGCGTCGTGGCTAAACGGTTTGTCCGCGGTGGCGCGCTCTTGGCATCCGCTGAGGCCTCCCTCAACTGGGACTGGGGGGTGGTGATCGACGGTTCGCTGCTCGCCGCGGTCGGCCCAAACGACGAACTGCGCGCTGCTCATCCGGACGCTGAGGTGATCGACGCTTCCGGTCTTCTCCTCATCCCCGGGTTCGTCAACGCGCACATGCACTCCTACGGCCTCCTCGCCCACGGAATTCCCGTCGGCGCGGCACCGGCCGGCTTCTATGAATTCTTGAGTGATTTTTGGTGGCCGCGGGTGGAGGACCGGCTGGATCACGCGATGATCGCCGCCGCGTTTAGGCTGGCGTGCGGAATGATGATCCGAGCCGGGTTCACCAGTTTTTGTGACGTCCTGGAGGCGCCGAACGCCGCGCCCGATGCACTGGAAGTGGAACGAGAAGTGCTGGAGGAGACGGGACTGCGCGGGATCCTTTCGATTGAGGCGTCGGAGCGGCTCGGGACGAAGCTGGGGGAAAAAGCGGTTTCGGAGAACGCGGAGTTTGCGGAAAAACACGCGGGTGATCAGCTCATCTGCGGAATGATGTGCATTCACACGAGCTTTACGTGCTCGGAGGGGTTCGTCAAACGCGCGAAGGAGATCGCCGATGAACTCAAGTGCGGGATCCAGCTCCACCTTTCTGAAAGTCAGTACGAGCCGGAACTATCACTCAAGAGATACGGGCTGCGGCCGGTGGAGTGGTACGATCAGCTCGGGTTCTGGGATAGCTCGGTCCTCGCATCCCAAGGGGTGGCGCTCGATCCGGAGGAGATCGAGATCCTCGCTGCGCGCGGAGTGCGGCTCGCCCACATGCCGCTCAGCAACTGCGAGGTGGGAGGGGGAATCGCCCCTGTCCCGGAGATGATCGCAACCGGGCTGCGGCCGGGGCTCGGAACGGACGGCTACATCAACGATCCGTTCGAGGTGATGCGCGGGGCGTTCCTGATCCACAAGGGAGCGCTGCGCGATCCTAGGGTGATGCCGGCGAAGACGGTTTTCGCCATGGCCACATCCTGGGGTGCGGAGGCGATCGGAATTTCAGCGGCGGGGAAGCTCGCCCCGGGGATGCTCGCCGACCTGATCGGAATCGATCTATCATTCATCACCCCGCTTACCGAGGGTAACGTGTTCGACCAGGTGATCCTTTACCGGAGTGGAAACGACGTCCGCCTCTCAATCGTGAACGGGGCGCTTCTCATGAAGGACGGCGAGCTTCTGACCGTGGACATGGAACAGGCGCGGCGCGCGGCGGCAGCGCAGGCGAGACGGCTGTGGAACATGAGGTAAGAGATGGTCAATCTGAAGACAAGTATCGGTGGACTAGAGGTCGAAAACCCGTTCATCCTGGCGTCCGGACCGCTCTCCCACGACGGCAGGGCGGTCCTGCGCGCCCATCGCGCTGGAGCGGGGGCGATCGTGACAAAGACGATCAGTTCTGTACCGGCGGAGAACCCCGTCCCCCACATCGCCAAGGTGGGAAACGGCCTCATAAACGGGGAGAAGTGGTCAGACCTGCCCTATGAACGATGGATCGAGGTGGAGATACCGCTCGCCAAGGACGGGGGAGCGACCGTGATCGCCAGCGTGGGGCTCTCCTCGGGGGACGTCGCCGCGCTTGCCCGCCCCCTCGCCCGCGCCGGTGCCGACACGCTCGAGGTCGTGTCTTACGACGGGAAAGCGCTCGTCCCCATGGTGAGGGAAGCGGCCCATCAGGTCGACATACCGGTCTTCGCCAAGGTGAGTGCCAACTGGCCTGATGTGATCGACGTCGCGCGCGCGTGTCTGAAAAGCGGAGCAACGGCGATCACCGCGATCGATTCGATCGGTCCGGCGCTGCGGATCGATGTAACAAGGCGCGCGCCGGTCCTCGGAAGTGGGTACGGCTGGCTGACCGGACAGGCGATCTTCCCCATCGCACTGCGGATCGTATCCGAGATCGCCATTGCCACCGGGGCCCCCATCGTGGGCACCGGAGGAATCTGGAAGGTGGATAATATCCTCGAGATGATGATGGCTGGCGCGAATGCGGTGGGAATCTGCAGTCTCGCCATCCTCCGCGGGGTTACGATCTTCTCAGAACTTGCCGAGAAGCTTTCCTCCCGGCTACGCGATCTCGGTTATCACAGCCTGAAAGAGGCGATCGGGGTGGCGCTTCCCGCCCTGCGCTCATATGAACGGATCGGATCGGGCTTGCCCGCAGCAAAGGAAGCGGCGAATGCAGCGTTCGTTCTTAATGAGGAGTTATGCCCCGATTGCGGAGTGTGCGTGTCTATCTGCCCGTATCAAGCCCGGGTGAGTCCTCGTGAAATCGATCCGGCACGGTGCCGGTTGTGTGGGCTGTGCTCCTCCGCCTGCCCGCGCGGTGCGCTCGAGCTTAAAGTAGGAGAGGAAGACAGATGATCGACCTGGTGATCCGCGGCGGTACCATTGTCACCCCGCACAGCACGGTTCAAGCCGACATTGGAATTCGGGGAGAGCGGATCATCGTCATCGGTCGCGAACTTGTCGGCAGAGAAACGATCGACGCTTTTGGAAAGCTCGTGTTTCCCGGGGTGATCGATGCCCATACCCACATGGCCGCCGAGAACTACGGGATCAGTTCAAGCGACGATTTCCTCACCGGAACGATAGCCGCAGCGTGCGGCGGGGTGAC
>JAJRTG010000043.1 GCA_024278395.1 Fidelibacterota bacterium
CACATCCCATCCGTAAGGGTGATGTTGGGGGGCTTGCACGTACAGGCCACCGCTGTCTGCGAGATGAAGAGAGCCAGGAAAGCAACCGTCACCAGCCCCACCAGCCAAGGGAAAGACCTCCAAAAACGCATTTGCCCGATTGCATGCCTCCTGATCATCTGGTATCCCTCCTGTGTGCCCAGCTCTCTTTAGTGACCGCTGCTTTAAGTAGGTACGCAACAGGCACTGGCTGCTGACAAGAGAACACCATATCGTCAATCGCGCGTCCCCTGGTCTGTACCCGAAGATCGGCAGAAGCAGTAATTCGCCTCTCCGCTATAGAATTGCCGCAGCCTCCTAGTTTTCCGCACATCCCGCCCTCCTCGTTTCGAGACTGGCAGCCCAGCGGCCTTCGTGAGGTCTGCGGCTTTGCGCCCTGCCCTCGCGAGCAGTTTGCCTTTATCAGCCCTTTTAAGGGTTAAATCTCTTTGCTCCTCCCCTGGATCATCAACGCCCGGTCAAGCGCGTCCTTCTCCACAAGCTCCTGCTCAAGCAGCACCTCGCCGAGGAGCTTGTCCGTAAACTTCTTCTTCTGCAGTTCAAGCCCCTGGGAAAGCTTAGCCGGAGTGACCGCTCCCAGGTCGAGGAGGATCTCTCCGATGCGCTTCTCCCGCTCGAAGTACTCCTCCAAGATGGAGAGGATCACCGCGGAGCGGGACTTGCGCTCCCGGCGTCCCTTCATGTCCACTTGCTCGATCAGATAAGCGTCGCCTTCACTGTAGTAAATCGTCGTCTGCATTCTCTATCTCCCTCTCCTTCACCAACTTAAAAGCCGAGCTGCCTTTCCTGGCAGCCCGGCTACCTCACGGCCCGTGGCTTTGCGCCCCTATCGGCTTTTCCGATAGGTTTGCCCTTTTCAGGATCATGAACTACTTGCTTCCATTATACAATCGAACCGGCATTTGTCAAGCCTTTGGAGAGCAAAACCGCTAAAAATCTGGATTAGAAACGGTTCACACGATACGGCGCAATTCATCGTACAGCGCCCGCAGGGCGAGGCGGAGCTTCTCCACGAAGCCGATCCGCAGGTCCCGCGGCCACTTCCAAACAATTCCGACCGTAAGAAGGACGACCGCCACGGTCAGAAGAAAGTGCAGTAAACCGGAAGACAAGCTCAATATGAACACGATCAAAAGGATGATCCCAAGCAATGCGAGGTCAGCTCCGCTAAGGCGCCGCATCTGCTCACTAAGATCCCTCTTCAACGAACGCACCGAAACGCGCAGCTTATCGAAGAAGCTTCCCCGGACTCCGCGCGGCCACTTCCACACGATTCCGATCAGTCCGAGGATGAGAAGGATGTCAATCAAGTTTCCCAGAACGTGCAGTGCGAGCGCGAAGACGAACCCCAGAACCAGGAAGGCAAGGACAAGCAGACCCAGAGCGAACGCGACCGGTGATGCGAACACAAGCGCGAAGATAATCTCAAACGGAAGGAAGAACACCAAGAAAAGGAGCAACAAGATGCCCCGTACGATCCAGGCGAATATCGTCATCGTCCCACCCTATATGTACCGTACGATCTCGGAGAGCTCCCGGCGGGGAGGAGGAGCGGGTTGCTCTCCGGGATGCCCGACCGGGATCAGTGCGGCGAGCTCCTCGGTGCTTCCCGCTTCCAGCAGGGCCTCGATCTCCGGAACACGCGCCTTCCCCATCCAGCAGGCGCCAAGTCCAAGGGAGTGGACGGCGAGAAGGATGTTTTCGATCGCCGCCCCGATCCCATGCGCGTCCTTTAACGGATCGTAGCCGGCGTCGCGGTCGTAGAGCACTCCAATCGTCACAGGTGCGGTCTCGATCATCCGATCCTGCGGGGCAAGCTGCGCAAGAGCGCTCCGCTTGTCAGCGCTCCGCACCACCACAAACCGCCATGGTTGGGTGTTCTTGCCCGACGGGGCCCATCTCCCCGCATCGAGTATCAACCTCAGCTCATCTTCGGTGACCTCCGCAGGCGAGAACCGTCGTATACTCCGTCTTGTCCTGATCGCTTCTAGAATCTCGTTCACCGTAGCCTCCTGAACACCATTCTCCTGCGCCCCTTCCTGGAGATGACTGTATCCTACAAGTAGAATGAGCAAAGTTGCAAGTTTAAAGGAGGTTACGTGGTGGAGGGACTGATCAAACAGGCGATCGAAAAAAGCAGCGCTGATTATACCGAGGTGCGGATTGAACGCACGGTACGCAGCCAGGTCCTGTTCCGAAAGGACAAACTGGAGAACCTGGAGCGTTCGTCCGAGTTCGGAGGAATCGTCCGCTGCTTGAAGGATGGAGGCTGGGGGATCGCTGTGTTCAACGACATCTCCGAGCTCCCGGTCAAGGTGGAGGAAGCGACCCGGTTTGCCAGCCTGGTGGGAGCGCGCACCAACGACGAAGTCAAGCTCTCCCCGGTCGATCCGGTTCAAGATGAGTTCCACGCCGAACTGGATCAGGACTTCCGCGATGTCCCGCTCGATGAGAAGAAGACACTCGTCGAGGAATACAACCGGATCATTCTGTCCCACGACAAACGAATCGTGTCGTCAACCGTGCGTTACACCGACTCCTTTCGGGAGGTGACGTTCGCCAACTCGGAGGGGACATACATCGTCCAGGAGATTCCGGACGTCACGTTGATGCTGGCGGCAGTGGCCAGTGATTCCCCGCAGAACATTCAACAGGGGTTCGAGTCCATTGGGACGGCGGCCGGGTTTGAGGCCGCCCGCGGGCACGAGGATGACGCAAGGGCGGCAGCGCAGCGGGCGGTCGACCTCCTCACAGCGCGGCCGGTCAAAGGAGGGAAGTACACGGTGATCCTCGATCCAGCCCTCGCCGGGGTGTTCATCCACGAGGCGTTTGGCCACTTCTGCGAGGCCGATTTCCTGTACAAGAACGAACGACTGCGCAGGATCATGAAGCTGGGGACGCGGTTTGGAAACGATGATCTGAACGTTATCGACGAGGGATACATCCCCGGCCTGCGCGGGAACGTCCCCTACGACGACGAGGGGACACCGCGGGCTAAGACCTACCTGATCAAGAACGGGGTGCTGACGAGCCTTCTCCACTCCCGCGAGACGGCCGCGCGGATGGGGGCGGAGCCGACGGGGAACGCGCGTGCGATCTCGTACGAATATGAGCCGATCGTGCGCATGACCAACACCTACATCGAGGCCGGGGCCCACTCGTTCGAGGAGCTGATCGCCGGGATCGATCACGGGGTATACGCCGTACGGGCGTTCGGGGGGCAGACGGTGTTCGAGCAGTTCACCTTCTCCGCCGCCTACGCGTACGAGATCAACGGAGGGGAAATCGGAGAGATGCTGAAGGATGTCGTCCTGACCGGAAACGTATTCGAGACCCTCCGTTCGATCGAGATGATCGGAAACGACCTCAAGATGTTCGGCGGAGCAGGCGGGTGCGGAAAGGGCGGGCAGTTCCCCCTTCCGGTCACCGACGGGGCGCCGCACATCCGGATCGCGGACGTAACGATAGGAGGGAAGTGATGGACAAGCTGCTGCAGGAATTGAAGAGCAGGGTCGATCAGGCTGAGGTCTACCGGCTGAGCGGCCGCACCGTACCGGTGAGCTTCCGCTCGGGGAAGCTCGAATCGATCAAGAGTCACGCGATCGACGGGATCGCTCTGCGGGTGATCGTGGACGGGCGGCTCGGGTTCGCCACCTCGACCGACCTCTCTGATCCGTCCGAGCTGATCGCCGCCGCACTCGACGCGGCGAAGTTCGGAGAGCCGGCCGAGTTTTCGTTCGCCGAGGACACCGCCCCGGTCCAGGCGGACGTATACGACCAGCAGGCGGCCGTAGTCTCGGAGGAGGAGCTGATCGATCTCGGGG
>JAJRTG010000044.1 GCA_024278395.1 Fidelibacterota bacterium
GGCCGGCTCACCGTAGAGGATGCTCCAATCGGTGTCCAGGCCGATCTCGTTCATCAGCGGGACGATGGTCTGGAGCATCCCCGCGACCCCGCCGCCGTGGTAGGTCGCGTTGACGTTGAGCACCTGGAGTTGATAGAGGGAGCGCGCCGCCCCGTAGATGGCCGCAATCCTCTCCGAGCCCGCGATGGTCATGTAGTCCTCGATCCGCATAGTTCTTCCCCCTTTCATCCCTTCACCGATCCGGCGAGGATCCCGCGCACGAAGTAGCGCTGCAATGAGAAGAAGACAACCAGCGGTAGGGCCATTGACACGAAGGCCGCCGCGGTGAGGAGCTCCCAGTCTTGGCCGCGGTTGGTGACCAAATTGGCGATCTTCAGCGTCATCGGAGCGACGTTTGGCCTGGCTCCAAGGTAGATCAAGGCCACCAGTAGATCGTTCCAGATCCAGAGGAACTGGAAGATGAAGACCGATGCTATCGCGGGTAACGAGATCGGCATTACTATGCGCCAGAAGGTTGTAAACGGGGTGGCACCGTCGATTGCGGCGGAGTCGAACAAATCCTTGGGGATACTGGCCACGAAGTTGTGGACAAGGTAGGTTGTTAGAGGGAGTCCGTAGGCCGTGTGCGCGAGCCATATTCCCGGGAACGTCCCCGCGAGGCCGAGCTTGCTGTAGATCGGGAGTATCGGGATGAACGTCATCTGCAACGGTATCACCATGAGGGCCACCACTATCATGAACAGGAATCTTCGTCCGCTGAACCTCAGCCAGGCGAATCCGAACGCGGCGAATGATGCGATGAACACGGAGAGGAAAGTCGCTGGAATGCTTATCGTCAAACTGTTCAGGAACGATCTGCCGAATCCCTCCTTCAGTACAACGCGGACATAGTTCTGGAGGGAGAATTGGCCACCACTGAACAGCTTCGGGAGCACAGTCCACCAACCGGAGGCGGCTATGGCCGCTGGGTCGCGGAATGAGGTGATGAGCAGTCCCAGCGTTGGAACCAGCCAGAGAATCCCGAAGAATACAAGGGTGGAGTGCAACGGTATCCGCAATAGCGCTTTACGTAGGTACACTAGCGGCCTCCTTCCTGTTGGGTGAACCGGCGGATGTTCAGGAACATGAACGGCATGATGAGTATGAGCAGGACCACCGCGATGGCGCTCGCGCGGCCGTAGTTAAAATAATTAAACATCTCCTTATACATGCGATTTGCGATTACCTCAGTCGAGAAGTTTCCATTCGTCATTACGTAGACGATATCGAATATTTTCAGAACCGTAACAACCATTGTCGTCCCTACGACCGCTATGGTCGGTACTAACAGGGGAAGGACAACACGATGGAATACCTGCCACTCGCTCGCTCCGTCGATGCGCGCCGCTTCCAACAACTGCTTGGGGATGTTCTTGTACGCGGCTGAGAGGATAACCATGCAGAAACCGGTCCATATCCAAATGCCGACTATGATCAGGCAGATATTGTTGATCCAAGGGCGTTGGAGCAACCATCCGATCGGCTTCCCTCCGAGTGCCACCACAATAGCGTTGAGTATCCCGATCTGGGGCATCCCTTCGGGACGAAACGCGTAAACGAACTTCCAGATGATCGAAGCTCCGACCATTGAGATGGCTGCAGGCACGAAGATCACCGACTTAAGGATCTTCTCGTAGCGAACGCGGTCCAGCATGACAGCGAGGATAAGGCCGATACCTACCGTACAGGTCGTAAAGAGCACTACCCACAGCACATTATTGCGGAGAGCGGTGAGCATCACGGGGCTTGTAAACACATACTTCCAATTGGCGAACCCAACGTAGTGTACCCTTGGACCGAACAACTGCGCCCCGCGGCCGAAGAACGACCGGATAATGGTCACCACCGTTGGATACACAAGGAAGAACGTGATTAGCAGCAGGGCAGGTCCGACGAACAGCCAAGGTCTCCAGCGGCCGACACGAAACATAGTCGTTCACCTCATCGATAAAAGCGTGGATCCGGGATTTCCCCGGATCCACGTAGTCTAGTGGGCTAGTTTCCGTAGGCCTCTTTTGCGCTTTGCTCCAGTGACTGGAGGACCGTGTCAAGCGGGACTCCACTTACATAGTCGAGGATGGCGCTCCAGAAGGCTCCGGTGCCGATCTCGGCCGGCATCATATCAGACCCGTCATACCGTGAATAAGAGGCGCTCATCAGCATCTCCTGCGCCTTCTTGGTGATGGGGTTGGTGAAGATGCTCGGATCGGCGTTCTTGTTCGCGGAGAGCTCACCGAGCTCAGTGCTCCAGATCGTCGCCGCCTTCTCGGAGGTGAGGAACTGGGCGAACTTGATGACCTCCGGACGCGTTCCGCTGAGCGGGCCGCCTGTGTTGAAGACGGTTACTACATCACCAGAGACGAGGATGGGATTCGACCCGTCTGGGGTTGCTTTCGGCGTAATCGGAGGGAACGTGAAGAAGTCGTAATCCTTCCCTGCTACAAGATTCGGGAAGTGATCTTTGATGAATCCTTGAATAAACGTAGCTTGTTTGCTCATGTAAGCAGTCGGCGGATTGGTGAACAATGGATCGGCTGCGTCACCGAAGTTGGTGGTCAAGGCACCGGTCCGTCCGCCTAGTACATAGCCCTTGTCGAACAGGCTGCCGAAGATCTCAAACGCTTTCTTCACGCGGGGGTCCGTCCACGGAATCTCGTGTGCGACCCACTTGTCATATACTGCTGGCCCAGCCGTGCGCAGCATGATGTCCTCAATCCAGTCTGTGCCCGGCCAGCCACTCGCCGCTCCCGACTCGAGTCCGATGGACCAGGGCACGCCGCCATCGGCCTTGATCCTATCGCTGAGCGCGAGGAGTTCGTACCAGGTGTTTGGGATCTTGTATCCCTTGGCGGTGAAGACCTTCGGGTTGTACCAGACGCAGCTCTTCACGTTCGGGAAGATGAACAGGCCGTACAGCCCGCCTTTGTATTCTCCGATCGGGAGGAGGGCTGGGTTGATCTCGGACGTATCGACCAGGCCTTTCAGGTCGACGATCTGACCGGCGTCCGCCCACTGCTTCATCATTCCGATCCATGGATGCGGGGTTATGTCGGGGGGATTCCCGGCTGCGAGGCGTGTGGCAAGGACCGCGGGCCGGTCCCGCCCGACTATCTCAACCTGCACCTCGATGTTAGGATTCTGCGCTTCGAACGCGTCAACGATCTTTTGGAACGCCGGCGCTTGTGCACCCGGCCAGCCGTGCATCACTCTGACGATCTTCTTGTCGCCGGCGAATGCTGCGACGCCGAGCACCAATAGTCCAATAAGAAACACCATGGCTATCTTCCGCATGTTTCCTCCTTGTTGCTTTTTTAGCGCGCTTGATCCAGCTACAGTCGGTGAGGTTTATTCCCGGTGATCACCTCCTTGGAGAGATGCTTGTGATCCGTGGGAGGATCGCAAAGCTCTCTTCTTGGTGATTGTGTTACCACTGTAAATGTTTCAGTAATGATAATATCAGCCAAGCATTTATGCGTAGAGATAATTTTATGTTCAATCTCCAGTACCCGCTCCAGGAAGGGATCGAAAGGCTCACGATTGCGCTTGAGTCGAGCGTTTCTTGTTTGTCTGTACGTTCGATCGATGAAGATACGGGAATGCACGTTCTTAAGCAAGGTGGTATACGTTCCTTCCACTATCACAACATCCACTCCATCTAGAGGCATGGTTTCCTGAACAATTCGATTATCTTGGTATACCACCAGGGGCTTTTCGATCGTCTTTGCGCCGTTGAGGATGGCTTGTACGTGATCGTCGAGCAGAGCGAGACGTACTTCGGAGACTCCGACGCGATCGATGTCTTCCCGCCGTTTGGCGGCGTTTGTGCGCGGGGGGTAGACAAAGTAGTCATCCTGTTGAATGACCAGACTGTTGATCTCGTGCTTCCCCAGCGCCTCTCCAATGGCGACCGCCATCTCTGACTTGCCGCTGCCGGATTCGCCGCCGATGCTCAAGGCGAATATACCGTCGATTTTCAGCACCCGCGGCAGGAGGAGCTGAGCGATGGCGGCCGCGGCTCGGCGGTGTCTCTCCTGAACGAGTATCTTGTCTCCGCGCATCCTTTTTGTCCCTTACCTTCCACTCTCTCGTGTGGCATACAGCTGCTGATGCCTCTTTGCCAGCATCTCCCAGGAGTATGAGTTCTCGATGGTCCTTCGGGCCGCTCTCCCCATTTTCTCTCGCTGCTCGGGATGTCGGACCAGGTCGGTTATAGCCGTAGCGAGCGACTCAATGTCCGTGGGGTCAACAAGGCGTCCGTTTTCACCATCGGTGATCACCTCCGGCGGTCCCCCGAACTTCGTTGCTACCACGGGAAGCCCGCATGCCATCGCTTCCAGCATGACGATTCCGAAGAGTTCATAGCGGGAGGGCAGTACGAATACGTCTGCGGCCCCGTAATACCGCGGGATATCATCTTCCTGCAATATGGGGAGCCAGGTGACGCTACCCTCAATGGACAGCGATTCCAACAGTTCCTGCAGGCGATCTCGTTCTTTGATTTCCCGTGCGTGTCCCTTGCTCGCCCCTGCGCTAAGCACGAACCGCACATCGCCGTTTTTACCCAGTAGTTCCTTCACCCGGGCGGCTGCCCGGAGATAGAGATCGAACCCCTTCCTCTTGTCGAGCCGCCCAAGGGTAAAGACAAGCGGGTCGTCGGAGAACCCCAGTTCCTTTCTGAGGGCTTGCCGGTCTTCCGGCGGGTGGAACCGATCTGTGTCTACTCCCGGTGGAATCACCGTTATCTTTTGTTCATCAGCCCCGTAGAGTCTTACCAAGTCCTGCTTTTCCAACGACGTTGAGGCGATCACTGCATCGCACTGCTGGAGGATCTCCGTTTCGGCATCGATCCGCTCCCGGTACTCTTCGTGGTTTTCTTGGGGGAGAGAGGCCAGCTTGCGTTTGCCTAGGGAGTGGGATGTATGAATCCACATACGCCTTGGTTTCAACAGCTCAGCGACGCGGCCTCCGTCCCAGAAATGGGAGTGAATGACCTCTTCCCCGCGGATGTGTTTTCGCACGCCGGCGGCGAATTCATCGAGGTAAGGGTGGATCTCCTCCTTGGGCAGAAAACCATCTGGTCCACATGCGATACGAATCACCTCGGCCCCGGGGACGATGGATTCACGTGCGGGCTTCCCATCCCCCCTGTTCCGGGTAAAGATGCTGATTCTGAGGCCTAGGGAGGCGAGTTGGGCGGCCAACTCGCGGATGTACACGCATTGACCGCCGATGTCAGGCTCGCCGATCCGGCCCAGGGGATCGCCGTGGGGTGTGATCATTGCAACTTGAAGTGTCTCAGGCAACGAGTACCTCCATCCCTGCTTTGCGCAGGCTCTTCAACCGCTGGGGCGGGACTCCGGCGTCAGTTACCAGGGTGTGCACCCGGCTCAACGGGGCTAGGAAGACGAAGCTGTTTACCCCGATCTTAGAAGCGTCTGCCAGGATGATTGCTCTGTCGGCAGCGGCGAGCATCTTGCTCTTGACCCCTGCTTCTTGAACGTTGTTGACCGAGATCCCTTTGGCACTTATCCCGTTCACTCCTAGGAATACCTTGTCTACATGGATCTTCTCGAGGAACGCTTCCGCCAACGGGCCGACAAAGCTCATCCCGGACGTATAGAGGCTGCCGCCGATCGTGATCAGTTCGATGTGCGGCGCCCCGATCAATTCGTTTAGCGCATAGACTGAGTTGACCATGACCGTGAGGTTGCGGTCCCGTAGCTTGCGGGCGAGGAGGAGGGCTGTACTCCCAGCGTCTATGATTACCCGGTCGCCGTCTTCCACCAGCTGTGCCGCACGCTCGGCGATGGCTTTTTTCTCCTGGAGGTGTACGCTCGTTTTCTCCTGAAACGCGGGGGCAAAGCGCAAGACTCTGGTCGCCACCGCTCCCCCGCGATTCCGTTTCAGCATCCCTTGTTTTTCCAGGATTTCAAGATCGGAGCGTATTGTGACTGGGGAGACCCCAAAGCGTTCACTCAGCTCGGCGACCGTCGCCACCTCGCGTGCCAGTACCCACTCTGCAATCCGATGTCTTCTTTCGTCTACTAGCATTTCACTTCCGTTATGTAACAATTCACTTTCGCATTCTAACACTTTGCGGTGGGCTAGTCAACCGCTTGGTCCGTTACCGAGGGATTGGAAACGCGGTTTGTCGATGTGATCCCACTTGTGCACGTATGCAAAAGCGAAAAGCGGGAGCTTAAGTCGGCTTCGGGTATCAAGGCGGAAAAGTACCTTGAGATCAAGCTTTTGCGCGTTTGTTCACCACTTGGAATGGCCATATAATGAGCGAGGAGGTGAGGGCGGTGGCGCAGTCAAAAGGATCTCTACCGGAGGGAACGGCCCTGCGGGACCTGCCGAAGAACATCGAGGCGGAGCAGATCGTGCTCGGTTCAGCGCTCCTTGAACCGGAAGAGACGGTCCCCATCCTCCTTGAGAGGTTACGGCCGGAGCACTTCTACCGGCGCAGCCACCGGGTGATCTTCCGGGTGATCAGAGAGCTCTTCGACCGGGGGGAGCCGGCGGATATCGTGGCCGTGGCTAACCGACTGGAAGAGCGGGACGAGATGGAAAAGGTCGGGGGGCGGATCTACCTGAACGAGCTCCTCGATCGGGTGACGACCACAGCGAGCCTTGAGTACTACACCGAGATTGTGCGTAAGAAGGCGACCTTGCGCGCGCTTATCGAGGCAGGTGGCCGGATCATCGAGCTCGGCTACGACGAACGTCAGGACACCGACGAAGTCCTGGACAAGGCCGAGTCGATCATCTTCGACATCTCCCGCCGCGACGCATCCGGCGATTATTACTTGATCAGCCAGTACCTGTACGAGCACATTGATAAACTGGAGGAACTGCACCGCGACCCGAACCGCCACACGATCACCGGACTCTCCACCGGGTTCCCAAAATTCGACGAGATGACATCCGGGCTCCAACCGTCGGATCTCATAGTCCTCGCCGGTCGTCCGGGGACCGGTAAGACGAGCTTTGCCCTCGCCCTCGCGCGACACGTGGCGATCCGCGAGGAGGGGGCGGTCGGGATCTTCTCCCTGGAGATGACCAAGGAGCAGGTCCTGGAGAGGCTCCTGTGTGGGGAGGCCCAGGTGAGCCTGCACCGCCTGCGCGGCGGATACGTGCCGGTCGCCAAGTGGCGCGACATCGCGAACGCGGCGAGCAAGTTCCAGAAGTCGACGATCATCGTCGACGACACCCCCGGGATCTCGATCCTCGAGATCCGCGCCCGCGCGCGGCGGATGGCGGCTCAATACGGACTCGACATGTTGATCGTCGACTACCTGCAACTGATCGAGGGGGTGATCAGGAGCGACGTGCGCGAGCAGGAGATCGCTCACATCTCCCGCTCTCTGAAGAAGCTCGCCCGTGAGCTCAACATCCCGGTGATCGCCGTCTCCCAGCTTAACCGCGCCGTGGAACGGAGGGAGTCGAAGCGCCCGCAGCTCGCTGACCTGAGGGAGAGCGGAGCGATCGAACAGGACGCTGATCTCGTCATCTTTATCTACCGCAAGGACTACTACGACGAGCCCGAGGACACCGCCGCGCAGAGCGCCCGCGGGGCCGGTGGTGAGGCGGAGATCATCATCGCCAAACAGAGGAACGGCCCGCTTGGCAAATTCACCGTCGCCTTCCACAAGGCGTACGCCAGCTTCTACCCCCTCGCTTGGGATGAAGAAGGGCCGTCATTCTGATCCTCATTGTCAGAACCTGACGAAAGGTCTTATAATCTCCCTTGAACCTGACCGAACAAAGAGGAGGGAGGATGACTTACCCAACGGATTATCGTTACACCAAGGAACATGAGTGGGTTTATCTCGAGGGGGACAGGGCCAAGGTGGGGATCACCGAGCACGCTCAGAGCGAGCTCGGTGATATCGTGTTCGTCGAGCTTCCGGAGGTGGGCAAGAGGGTGAACAAGGGGGACAACCTGGCCACGGTGGAGTCGGTGAAGTCGGTCAGCGATATCTACGCTCCGGTCTCCGGCGAGGTGGTGGAGGTGAACAAGTCCCTGGAGTCAGCCCCGGAGACGATCAACAAGGACCCGCACGGTGAGGGTTGGATCGTCGTGCTCAAGGTCGCTGACCCCAAGGAGGCGGATTCCCTCCTCGACGCGGCCGGTTACGAGAAGCTCATCGCGTCGGAGTAAGATTCGATGCGCTACATCGTGAACACCGATTCCGATCGCCGGGAGATGCTGGCGGCGGTCGGAGCGGATTCCATCGATGAGCTGTTTCGCGATATCCCCCAA
>JAJRTG010000045.1 GCA_024278395.1 Fidelibacterota bacterium
CCCTGCTCCACGATCACCCCGTGCTCCATGAAGACGATCTCGTCGGCGACCGAGCGGGCGAACCCCATCTCGTGCGAGACGACGAGCATCGTCATCCCCTCCTTGGCCAGTTCGATCATCACCGTGAGCACCTCCCCGATCAGCTCGGGGTCGAGGGCGCTCGTCGGCTCGTCGAACAGGATCAGCTTGGGGGACATGGCGAGGGCGCGGGCGATGGAGACGCGCTGCTGCTGCCCGCCCGAGAGCTGCGCCGGGTAGGCGTCGGCCTTGTCGGCCAGGCCGACGCGGGCAAGCTCCTCCATCGCCAGCTTGGTCGCCGCGTCCTTCTTCATCCCCTTGACCTTCATCGGCCCGAGGCGCACGTTCCCAAGGGCGGTCAGGTGGGCGAACAGGTTGAAGTCCTGAAAGACGAACCCCATCTGCGCCCGCAGCTTGTTGATGTTCGACTTGGGGTGGGTCACGTCCTCCCCGTCGAGCAGGACCCTTCCCTTGTCCGGCGGGGTCAGCCGGTTGATGCAGCGCAGCAGTGTCGACTTACCGGTCCCGGACGGGCCGATCACCACCTTCGTCTCCCCCCGCTCGAGCGAGAACGAGACCCCCTTCAGCACTTCCTCTTTTCCGTACCTCTTGTGTATGTCTTCGACCACAAGCAAGCTCATAGCGTTCCTCCTCCCCGCGCCTCCAGCCCCGGGATGCGAAGCCTCCTCTCCAGCCAGCCGAGCCACCTGTTTCCGGCGTAGGTCAGGACGAAGAAGATCAACGCTACAGTGATGTACGCGAGCATCGCCAGGTTGTAGTGGCGCACCATGATGAACCGCGCATGGCGCAGGACCTCGTTCAGCCCGACCGCATACGCCAGAGTGGTGTCCTTGACCACGGATGAGAACTCGTTCGACCACGCGGGGATCGCGAGGCGAAACGCCTGTGGCAGGATGACGTGGCGGATCGCCTGGGCCCGGCTCAGTCCGACCGACCGGGCGGCCTGCATCTGTCCGTGGGGGAGCGCCTGGATCGCCCCGCGGAAGATCTGGGATTGATAAGACGACGATCGGAATCCGAGCGCCAATGTGGCGGCGAGAAACGGCGAGAGATTTATCCCGAACTCCGACAACCCGAAATAGAACAGGATGAGCAGTACCAACGCCGGGATGCTACGGAAGACCCACTCGTACCCCATGGCAAGATAACGCAATCCCCGTCCGCCGTACACCTCAAGCAGCGCGACCACGGTGCCGACGACCAATCCGACACTGATCAGCGCGAGCAGAAGCTGGATATTGAGCAGGGTGGCACGCAGCAGATCGGGCAGACTACGAAAAATGACCAGTATCCCTTCGATCGGAGCCCCCCTTTCACAAATCGGGGCCTCCACATATACGGCAGGTGGAGGCCCCGGTCTAGATTCGATGTTACTTATTGGCCTCTTCCGCGAACGCGGCCGCGAACTTCTCCACGTCGGCCAGGGTCTGGGCGTTCAGGAGAAGGTCCTTCGTCTTCAGCCACGCCGCCTCGATCTTGTCCGAGGACGGGCCGAAGTAGGCCTTCATCAGGTTGTCCCACGCGCTCCCCGGAGTGACGGTGAGATCGTACTTGCCGGTCGGGTTCTTGCGCACGGTCAATCCGAGCTTCTCCATCCCCTCGTTCAGCTTGGGAAGGATCCCCTTGGGATCGCCCTTGGCGACCAGGAACCCGAAGTACTCGTAGGTATTAATGATCCCGGCGATCGTCAGCTTCGTCGGATAGGCGGCGAGGGACGCGCGCGACGCGGGCTCGTCCTGGATCACCGCGTCGACACGGCCGTTCACCAGGTCGAGGATCGCCATCGGATAGGTCTCATACCCCTTCTGCTGGACCGGGAATCCCTGATCGATCAGGTTGTCCTTGATCCAGTCGAACCCGGTCGTCCCGTTCTGGGCACCGATCGCCTTTGTCGGGCCCTTACCGGCGAGGGCGGTGACGATGTTCAGCCCGGAATCCTTGCGGATCACCACCGCTTGGTTCGAGAGGTAATACGGGTTCGAGAAATCGATCGTCTTCGCCCGCTCCGCGGTGATGGTGAACCCGGACGCGCCGATGTCCGCCTTACCGGCCTTGACCGCCGGGATGATGGAGTCGAACGCGATGTTCTGGATCTGAATATCGAACCCCTCCACCACCGCGATCGCCCGCATCACGTCGAGATCGAACCCGAAGTACTGTCCGTCCGCGGTGACCATCTCGAACGGATCCCACGGGATGTCCGAAGCAACGATGTACTTGTCCTTCGCCAGGGTAATCCCTCCGATCACCAATACCACCAAACTCAGCACTGTCAGACCAACCAACCACTTCCGCATGTGCTATGCACCTCCTTTTAAATTGTTAATATAGCGTAAAGTTTTGGAACAAGTCAATTCGGACCCTCCAAAACCGATACGCACCTCACACTACCCACACAACAATCCTGCCCCCTTCGCAAGGAGAACCTTTTGAACTTTCAAACCGGGTAACAGCTCGACCGTAAGTGGTAAAAATTGAGAAGGGAGAAACAGATACGGTACGGGCCGTTACCCGCCCGTACGTCTGCAATGGAAAGAATGAGCCCTCCGTTGTTGCAACATAGCATTCACAATGTACGATGTTTTTGAACCGGTGTCAAGCTCTGGAACGCCATGAAACCGCTGCAACGGGCTGTAGGTGCCATGTAGCTCCCTGTTGTGTAAATCCATGAAAATTTCCGCGCCCAACCGGAGGCGCCTTAGCCTCGCCCCCATGTCGACAGCTGTCCTTTCTCCTGTGGACAAAGTAACACCCGCCCTTCCCCCTATTTCCTCTATAAAAGGCTGACCGCTGAGTAGCCTTAGGAATGAATAAACGGAGGAGGAGGTCGCGATGCGACGGATGAACTACAGAGTGATCATCTTGCTTTTTGTTCTGTCATCACTTCTAGGGATGGCAGCCTTTGGAGAGTGCAACAACTGTAATGCGAACGGTGGTTTCACCGGAACGGTCGGGGTAGAGTTCACCTTCACACCGATCCCTCCCCTCTCCTACAATCTTGAATCGGACGTCTCTGCTTCCTTCACCATCGACGGGTTCTCCATCGGCGCGCAGACCGCCTTCGACCTCACCGGGTTCCAATCCCTGCGGATCGACTGTTCCCTGGATCTGGGAGCGTTCGGAATCGGAGAGGAGATTCTGTTCGATCCGTATTTCAGCTGGAACGACTTCTCCCTCACCGGACAGATCGTCGGAGTGGAGCTGGGACTCGATCTAATCCTGGCGAACATCGGGAGCGTCCAAACTCCGACCTACAGTATGGGAGCTGTCTTCTCACTCAAAAGCGGAGTGATCGACGGGTTCTCCATCACCGCCCTCACCGGATTCGGAGCGGTCGATCTCGTCAACACCCTCGATGGCGTGGAAGCACCGTTCTCCCACGACCTCCTCTACCTCTATCACCACCTCGAGAGCCTCTCCAACCCCGCCCCAAATTGGAGAGTGACCATCGTCCCCGGGTTCTACTTCGAGGAGGAACTCGTCCGCCTCGAGGTCGACACCCATGGACTGATCGCGAGCAGCACCACCTGGCTCAACACGAGCGGGTTCGCCAAGGAGATCGCCGAGTTCGGCTACCGGTTCACGGAACCAAACCTCTCCTTCCTCACCGCGGTCACCATAGATGACTCGTTCTCCCTGAGCGGGCTGGACTTCATCCTCGACATCCAGATCGACCCGGTTCGATTCACGTCCAAAACGAGCTTCGCCGCCTCCACTCCGCCGCTTCCGATCCCCATCGTCTTCGACACCCAAGGGTTCGCTCTCTCCTTCGACTTCTCCGGGGTCGTCGTCACCTCGGAGACCGACTTCGACTACAACTTCATGTTCTCTCAGGAACTGATCGGGATCGAAGCGACGATCGATCCGGTTAAGTTCACCAGCCTGACAAAGTTCGATACGAGCGGATTCGCCGGGGAGTGGATCGAGGCCAAGGTGACATTCGCCGGTGTGACACTCTCGACCGCGGTCGACTTCGACTTCACCGGGATCACCAGGGCGAGCTTCGGGTTCTCCCTCACCTTCTAGCGATGGAAGAGAAGGACCAGACACTACTCGAACTCCTCAAGCGCGCCGCGGCCAACGACGAAGCCGCGCGTGCGGAACTGTTGAAGAGGGGTAGAACGTGGGTGGACGAGGTGATCTCTTCCGAGTTCGCGAACAGCGGATTCACCCGCGATGAGCTCTTCCACTCCGGGTACCTCGGGCTCTTGAGCGCGGTGTACAATGCGGATCTCTCCAGGGGGAAGGACTTCTCCGACTACGTGAAGAACATCATAAGAGGGGAGATCCGTCAGTACATCCGCGAGCGGGTCCGGAGGACCTCCTTCCCCCGCTTCCTCTCCGACCTCAACCGCCAGGTGGAGGCCGTGGAAGCGCGGCTCCTGAAGGAGAAGGGACGCCTGCCCACCCTGAGCGAGCTCGCCGACGCAGTCAACATCACGGAGGAGGGACTGTCCGAGATCTTCAAGGCACGGGAGGCGATAAACTACGTGTCGCTCTCCGAAGAGCGCCGTCGCACCGATCCCACCCCGACGGTCGACCTCTCCAAGATCAGGAGCAAACGCCCGGAACCGTTCCCTATTCAATATCGTCTGCGCATCGCATCCGCCCTGGAGCGGCTCTCCTACATCCAGGAAACCCTGACAAAAAGCCTATTCCCTCCGTCACAATTATAAACCATCGCTTTCCATGTCTAAACATGCCCGATCTGTGGCATAATAAGAGCGATGGTCATTGACAAGTGAACCGAGAAACCGAAAGGGCAAACCCTCCGCGAGTAGGGGACGCAAAACCAAGGATCTCTTGAGCCACAAGAGACGGCCTGGTTGCCGAATATTCGGTTCCCTTCATCAAAAACCGTGATTTAGAGATTGCAGCGGACTTCCCGCTGCAATGCACTACATAATCCTCAGCGAAGCACCTACAAAGGCAAACCGTCCGAAAGGGCGGGACGCAAAGCTACGGACCTTCTAGGCAGCGCTCCTTTTAGGAGCACTGTGATAAGGGCAAACCGGGAGCGATCCCGGGACGCAAAGCCACGGGTCTCACTGAGACAGCCGGGTTGCCGCAGCATGCCTAATGGTGGCCGAGCCGCTAGGTGCTCGAACAAACAAACCATTAGGAGGTGCTTTCAATGAGGATGAACAAACTAGTAGTAGGTCTGTTGGTGCTGGGCTTGGCAGTGGCGATGATCGGATTCGCCGGTTTCGCCATGAAAGGCGGCCACAACACTCCGTCCGCTTCGGTTAAGGACAACGTAAGCTGGACGATCGAAGGGTTCGTCGAACTCAAGATCGCAGAGAGCGCCTTCGACTTCGGGACGATCACCGCTGGTGTGGATGAAGTCACCAAAGAGAACGCGAACACGCTGTATGTGTTCAGCAACACCAGCTGGGCGCTCACCGTCTCCCTCGCCGGGAACGGGAGCGATCACCTGAAGGTCGACCTCTCCGCGTACGAGGGGAAGAACGACGCACAGGTCAGCGTCGACTACACCCTGTTCGACCTGCGGACGATGGATCCTGGTAGCTACACCGCAATCGTCACCTATACAGTCACTGCCAAGTAGGTAGAAATCCGAAGGGGGCCGGTGGGAACACCGCCGGCCCCACAGTCCCTGAAGGTCTCGGTTCACGTCTCTTTTCTAGTTGCTGCACTTGACAAAGCTTGTTTTTACCGTATATTATAAGTTGGAGGTGATGGAAGAGAAACAGTATCCCCTCCAGGATTTCGATTTGGCCTCGTCTCAACAAGCGCCGAAGGGCAACCCGTCCGAAAGGGCGGGGCGCAAAGCTACGGCCTGTCGGTATGAACGAAAAGGCAAACCGGGAGCGATCCCGGGGCGCAAAGCCGCGAGTCTGTCGCAGACTGTCGGGCTGCCGTGGCGTACCTAATGGTGGCAGAGCTGCCAGGTGCTCGAAGAAACAAACCATTAGGAGGTGCTTTTGATGAAGAGGCTCATTATCTTGTTGTTGGCGGTAGCAGCGGCGGTAGCGTCCATCGGGATGGTTGCATCCGCGGATACGGCAGCCGGAGGTGCTTCAGCCAGCTTGTCGCCGATCGTAACGTGGAGCGCCAGCGGATGGATCATCCTGTACATTCCGAGTACAGACATGGCGGTAGACCTCGGAACGATCGACGGAAACCTGTATGACCCGGAAAGTGGTACGTGGACACCACTCGTCTCCACGGCCAAGAATGCGTATGTGTTTGCCAACCGGACCTACACCCTCACCCTGAGCGCAGAGAGTACCGGGACGGAGACGGCTGACCTGTCCAGGTTCGAGGTCAAAGGGGGAGATCTGAGTGCGTTCACCCCCCTCGACAGCGATCAGGTGCTGAAGACAGGCGGGCCCGGGATTACGCATATCGACGACATCCAGTACGAGTATATCCCGAGCTTCGACGACGCTCCCGGTGACTATGCGGTCACCGTGACCTACACTGTCACTGCTCCGTAACCATCGACGAGCGGGACGACCGTTGTGTCGTCCCGCTCGTTCCTTGCATCTCGGTTCCCTTCCCCGGTAGACTTACGCAAACGACCACGAGGAGGAACGAATGCGTCGAACGATCCTGATAGCTGGACTCTTGTTCATTTTCCTCGCCCCGCTCTCCAGCTACTCCCTTCAGATCTCCCAGATTGAATTCGACCTGCACCTCGCACCGGGGAGCTCGTCGAGTTACTCGTTCCTGGTGATAAACAACGAGTCGCGTGCCCAGGAGGTCACGGTTTACTTGAACGATTGGATCCGCACCCCGCAGGGCGACACCGACTTTCTCCCGCTCAACGACGCGCGCTGGCTCCTGCTGCGGCAGTTCAAGGCCGGCGAACGAATCGACATCATTTACCGCATAACCCCGCCCTTCTCCGGGGTGACGGTATCCGGGAGCTACACCACCGGAAGCCCCACCAGTCACGGGGAGATCGGAGGGCCGAGTGATCTCTCCTCCCCGGAAGGAGGTACCCAATCCCCTGCGATCGACGTTCCAGTACGCGTCACACGCTCCATCACCCCCTCTTCCGAGGTCCCCGGAGCCTTGCGGGTACGGTTGACCATCGAAGCGCTTCAGGACTTCACCGGCCTGCGGATCGACGAGGTCTTCTCCTCCCACGTCTCGGTGGAATCGATAGACGCGGCGGGAGGGACCTTCGACACGGTCGCCCGCTCGAACGGGGATTGGATCACCGTCTCCCCGAAGAAGTTCACCATCGAGGGGGGGAAGACTCAGGAAGTGACGTTCACCGTGCAGGTACCATCGACCGGGGTGAACGGAACCTACTGGGGGGCGATCCTGATTCAAGGGTCACCGCGGAAGGTGGAGCGGGAGGGAGCGACGGTCCTCGCCGTGGAACGGTTCGGGGTGAAGGTCTACGTAACGATCACCGGAACCGAGATCCTCTCCGGACGGGTGACAAGCGTGCGCAAGGTCTCCTTGGAGCCGCTCACGTTCACCGTCACCTTCGAGAACACCGGTAACGTTCAACTCCGCCCGAAGGGCTCCATCCAGATCATCTCGCAGACGGGTGAGACGGTACGGACAATCCCGATCGAAGAGTTTCCGGTCCTCCCCGGGGCGGTGCAGACGGTTACGGTGAAGGACCCTTCTACGGATCCACTTGCGCCCGGGATCTATCGCGCTCTGGTGGCGATCGACTACGGCGGGGAGAACCTCGCCGGGGGAACACGCGATTTCCGCGTAAAGTAACGGTGGTCACCCCCGGGAACGACAAAGGTCCGCTTGCTCTCTTTTCCCGGTCCTTTCCTGATTTAGCCGATCCGGCTAATGTGTAAGGCATGAAGGTGGGGAAACTCGGGTTTGGGGTTGCGCTTCTCGCAGGCGGGTTCGTGCTCATATTGAGCTGCCTCGCCGTTGCAGGCGGAGTCGGGGTGAGCGTCCTCTCGGGGGCGAAGGAGGTCGGCCCCGGGGAGTTCATCACCCATGTCTTCTCCGTCACCAATGAAGAAGATGCACCCGACACGTTCTCCCTTTCCTACACCGCCCCCAAAGATTGGGGACTTCTCGGGGCGCCGACGAGCCTGACGCTCAACCCCGGGGAAGAGGGGACGCTCTTTCTGACGATAACCGTCCCTCCCGGGGCGGCCGCCGGCGAGTATAAGATCACGCTCTCCGCCGTCTCCCAGAACGATCCGGCGATCAAAGCGAGCGCAAGCGCCCGGGTGATAGTAAAACCGGTGAACAAGGTGGCGATCATCCCTCCGGAGGGAGGGAGCGTGCCACCAGGAGGCAAACTCACCTACACCTTCACCGTGGTGAACAGGGGGAACGCGCAGGACACGTTCAAGATCGAAGCAAGCTCGGCGCAAGGATTCCCAGTGAGCCTGTCACAAGAGGAGGTAAGCCTCTCCCCACAAGAGAAGAGGGAGATAACCGTAGAGGTAAGCGTCCCCTTGGATGCATCCCCGGGACGCGATCCGCTGACCGTCTCGGTCACCTCGACCCTCTATCACGGGGTGGAAGACCAGGTGATCCTGTTCACTACCATCCTGCCCCCGCCCCCGCAGGCGGTGGGCGGAACGCTCCTCGACGTCCTATCGGCGCGGCTGCGCTTCTCAATCGATCACAACCTGTTCACCAATACCCTCGACAGCGATCTCTACCTCTCCCTGGCCGGCGGGGTATACGATGGGTATTTCTCGTCCACCCTTCACCTCTCCCCGATCTTTGGACCGGACTCGACCAAGGTGACATCGTTCACCCTCCAGTACCGGAAGACCCCCGCCACCTACGCGGTCGGAGACACCTCGCAGCGCCTCACCGATCTCCTCAGTGTCTACTGCCGCGGAGGGAAGATCGCGATCAAAGCGGACGACTACGCCATCTACCTGATCGGTGGTGGAGTGGGAGATGAGACGCGCTTCGGGGGCAGGATCGCCCTCGGCCCGCAGAAGGCGAACCTCGGGATAAGCTACATCGACCTGCGTGACGCAACGAGGCGCGCCGCTGTCTGGAGCCTCTCGGCGAGTGTGGAGCCGCTCGAAGACTGGTCGATGCGCCTGGAGGGGGCGCTTGGAATCGACGGATCCCTGACGAGCCGGGCGTTCTACTTCAACACAAGACTCGACACAACCCCATACTTCCTGAGTGGGGAGGCATTCTCGATCGGGACGTACTTTCCCGGAAGCCGCCCGGATCAAGTTGGGATCTCGATCTCCCAGCGCCTGCGGATGGATAACTTCTCCCTCGGAGCGTCGTTCACCCACGAATGGGACAACGCGATCGGCGATCCCCTCGTCGAGACGACGATCACGGATCAGCTCGGGCTGAACATCCAGACCACCCCGATTGAGGACGGACCGACGGTCACCGCGACCTGCGAGTTCACCTGGAAGAGGAACCCGGATCTGACGACAAAGGACACCATCGACCGCCTCCTCTCGGCCGGGCTCGGAAACAGGTACGGGACATTCCCCTACTCGTTCTTTGCCAAGCTCCGCGATCAGATCGACGACGTGGCCGGAACCTCCTACCGCACCCTCACGTTTCAGGAGGGGGTCGGCCTCTCCACCGACGCGTTCGAGATCTACCTCGACCTAACCCAGAAACGATCGACCGACCTTGTGACCGCGACCGTCATCTCCACGTCAAATGAGGTGTCCCTGCGGTTCAGCGTGGAGAACTCCCCTCACTCGGCGCAGCTCAGCCTCTCCAACACCGGGGACGACTTCGCCCTCTCGTTGACCGGGAGGGCACAGCTCCTCGATGATCTTCAGCTCGAGCTCCGCGGGACCGTGGGTTGGGACAGGGGCGACGCCACTCCTCCGACCTTCGGATGGAAGGCGACGTTCAACTGGAGGTTCGACTTCCCCACTCCGTTCCTTGTGACCAAGGGGCGGATTGAGGGACGCGTCTTCATCGACTCCGACGAGAACGGTCGGTACAACGCAGGGGATCGGCCGGTGAACGGCGCGATTATCACCACCCAGTCCACCCAGGTATCGACCGACGCGAGCGGACACTTCCGGCTCCCGCCGGCGCCTCCTGGAAGATACGCCCTGAAACTGAGCCATCTGCCCCCGGACGCCGCACTGGGCCCGATCGTCCCTCAAGTGGACCTCGCCGCGGGACGTACCGTGTGGATCGACATCCCGCTCATCCCCGTCGCCCATCTGAAAGGG
Source organism: Fidelibacterota bacterium (assembly GCA_024278395.1). GTDB lineage: Bacteria > Bipolaricaulota > Bipolaricaulia > UBA7950 > UBA9294 > S016-54. Next base: position 10,182 of record JAJRTG010000045.1, read on the forward strand.
GTCCTGTTCAACGACGAGAACAAGAACGGGACGTTCGACCCGGGAGAAGGAGGGTTCGCCCAGGTGCGGATCGTCCTCTCCGGTCCGGGCGGGACCACGGATACCTACACCGACCTTGCCGGGCGGTTCGAGTTCTCCGGCTTAATTCCGGGGAATTACACGCTCTCGGTCGACGAGGCGACCCTACCGGAGAGGTTCGCGTTCACCACCGACAAGGAGATAACCCTCAAGATCAGCGCCACCTCCGCCCCTCAGGTGAACATCGGGGGGTACATCAAGCCGAAGCAGGTGGTGATCACCTTCCAGCCCCCGACCGCCGACTTCACCTACTCCCCCGAGAACCCGAGGGCAGGTCAGCCGGTGGACTTCGACGCCTCCGATTCCTTCGACTTCGACGGAACGGTCGTCTCCTACGCCTGGGACTTCAACGGGGACGGGAAGCCGGACGCCTCCGGAGAGACCGTCACCTACACCTTCCCCGCACCCGGGACATACGATGTCACCCTGACGGTGACGGACAACGACGGTAACACCGACTCTCTAACCGACACGATCGTGGTCAAGTGAAAGACCTGTCATCCTACGGCGAGTGGAGCGCGCGCGTCTACTCACTCTTGATCGACCCGCTCCTGCGCGCCCTGCGTCGAAGGATAACCGCGGCCTGTGTCGAACAAGGGTTAACCGATGTCATAGACATCGCCTGCGCCACCGGTGCCCAGTGCCGCAGCCTCCACCGGGCCGGGCTAAATCCGACCGGGATCGACCTCTCGGAGGCGATGATCTCCCGAGCAAGGAGGATCGGCCCCGTGGGGATCCGATACGTCGTCGGTTCGGCCTATTCACTCCCGTTCCCCGAAGGCGAGTTCTCCGGCGCGATCCTCAGCCTCTGCCTGCATGAGCATTCCCTCTCCGAACAGGATGAGATGCTCGCGGAGGCGCTGCGGGTCGTACGCCCGGGCGGGAGTCTGATCGTCGCTGAGTATTTCCCCCCCAGGAGGATGAACACCACATGGGCGTTCATCCAAGGGATCGAACGGCTCGCCGGAAA
>JAJRTG010000046.1 GCA_024278395.1 Fidelibacterota bacterium
GTACGGGTCGGGTTCGCCCGGCTGAAGGTCGATCAGGTGGCACGGTTGTTCTGGATTCCGATGACCGCGATCGCCCTGCTTGGAATGATCCTCTTGGCGCTCGATCGGATCGTGTAAGGAGGGGTGGGATGATCTTCGCGACGCTTTTCAAACAGCTATTCTCCAAACCTGCGACGAACCCGTTCCCGGTACGGTACATGCCGAAATCGGTGACCGGGCTTCTGGAGAAGGTGGGAAAGGGGGAGGCCCAGATCAACCCGCCCGTCCCTGTTCCGGACGACCTGCGGGGAAAGCTTACCTACGACCGGGAAAAGTGCATCGGGTGCCAGCTCTGCATCAAGGTCTGTCCGGCGAGCGTGATCAAGTTCAAGCCGGAGGAGAAGAAGATCCGCATCCATGTGGCCCGCTGCGTCTTCTGCCACCAGTGCGTCGATGTCTGCCCGACCGGAGCGCTCGGACAGAGCCCCGAGTTCCTCCTCGCCGACACCGACCGGTTCTCACCCAACCTGATCATCGAGTAGATAATGGTGGGTCGCCGGGCAATGTGAGCAGGTGGAGAATCGCTCACAATCCATGCACCTGGAACCACACGGCGCGATATCGCTCTTCTCTTCCGGAACACGCAGAGTGTAACTCTTCGGGTAGGAAGGTCGGTCGGTCTGATAGACCGCGGCGCGGCGCAGGCCCAAGGTCAGGGTCGGCTCATCGGCGACGAGCTTTATCCACCAGTCCCGCCCCTCGGGGAAGTAGAAGACGCCGACGAGCATCTCCCCGAACGCGGCGATGAAGTGGACGTACGGGCAATCCTTGTACTGCTCGGCGATCCGGGCTGCAATCCCCTCGCCCGGAGCCTCTCCGATCAGAAGATAGGCCGTCATATCGCCTCGACGAACGAGCGCTTGCCCACCTGGATCAGGTGCGGCGGGGAGAAGGGGAGATCGTAGTCGATCGAGGCTATCTTGGTGCCGTCCACCCGCACCCCTCCCTGAGAGATCACCCGCTTCGCGGCGCCGCGGCTGCGCACGAGCCCGGTGGCGGCGAGGAGGTCAACGATCCAGATCGTCCCGTCGTCCTTCACCAAGGATCGATCGATCTTCACCTGCGGGACCTCGCTCGGGCGCTCGTGGCGGATGTGGATCCGGTCGAACTCGTCCCTGGCTGCATCGGCTGCGTCGACGCCGTGGTACATGCGCACGATCTCCCACGCCAGTTTCCGCTTCGCGTCGCGCGGCGGGAGGTCCTCGTACTCCTCTGGTGGAACGTCGGTCAGGTAGAAGAAGTAATCCGCGATCAGCTCGTCGGGGATCGCCATCAGTTTCCCGAACATCTCCCCCGGGGGTTCGGAGATCCCCACGTAGTTTCCCACCGACTGGCTCATCGCCCGCGCACCGTCCGTCCCGATCAGAAGCGGAACCGTGAGAACGACTTGGGGTTCCTGCCCGTACTCGCGCTGGATCTCGCGGCCGACGAGGAGGTTGAACAGCTGATCCACCCCCCCGAGCTCGACATCGGCCTCGATCGCCACCGAGTCGTACGCCTGGGCGAGCGGATAGAGGAACTCGAGGATGCTGATCGGACGGTTCTCGGCGAACCGCTTGGCGAAGTCGTCCCGCTCGAGCATCCGGGCGACGGTGTATTTCGAGGTGAGCTGGATCACGTCGGCGAAGGTGAGTTTGCCGAGCCATTCCGAGTTGTAGCGGACCTCGGTGCGGGCTGGATCGAGGATCTTGAACGCCTGCTCCCGGTAGGTCGCCATGTTGCGGGCGATCTCCTCGGCGCTCATCAGGGGACGGGTGGAGGCCCGCCCGGAGGGATCACCGATCCTGCGGGTGAAGTCCCCCACGACGAGGACCCCGATGTGCCCGAGATCCTGGAATTGGCGCATCTTGCGGAGCGGAACCGAGTGCCCGAGCGTGAGGTGCGGGGCGGAGGGGTCGATCCAGAGCTTCACCCGCAGGGGCACCCCCGTCTCTTGGGATCGGCGGAGCTTCTCCACCAGCTCCTCGCGCGGGATCAGATCGGCCGCCCCGGCGGCCAGTCGGTCAACGATCTTCTCGTAGTCCATCACGTGCGCACGACCGAGACGATGCGGTCGTCCTCCTCCAGTTGGATCAGCCGTACCCCGCGGGCGTAGCGGCCGTAGGTGTTGATGTCCCCGGCGAGGATGCGGATCACCTTCTGCTCGGTGGTGATGATGATCTCGTCCTGGTCGGATACGATCCCGATCGACACGAGCGGCCCGGAGTCGCGGTCGAGCTTGATCCCGAGCACCCCCTTGCCGCCGCGGCCCTGCAGCGGAAAATCGACGAGCGAGACGCGCTTCCCGTAGCCGCGCTCCGTCACCATCAACAGCTTCTTGTCCATCGTGATATCCCGCTCGATCGGGGCCATCCCGATCACCCGGTCCCCCTTCTCGAGCCGGATCCCGATAACCCCGCGCGACGGGCGCTTGGTCAGGCGCACCTCGGACTCGCGGAACCGGATCGTCTTCCCCTCCAAGGTGGCGAGGATCACCTCCCCGTCCCCGGTGGTGGCGGCGACGTCGACGAGGTGATCGTCCTCGTCGGCGTTCAGAGCGATGATCCCGTTCGTGTGGGCGTTGGCGTAATCACGCAGGCGGTTGCGGTTGACGATCCCGTTCTCGGTCGCCATCAGGCAGTAGCGGTCTTCAACGTCCGCGAAGTCGGCGACCGGGAGGATCGCCCGCACCACCTCGTCCTGCTCCATCGCGATCAGGGTCCTCAGGTTCTTCCCGAGCGAGTCCCGCCTGCCAGATGGAAGCCTGTACCCCTGGGTCCGGTAGACACGGCGCTTATCCGTGAACAGGAGGATCTCGTCGCGCGCGTTCGCCAGGGCGCAGACCGCGATGTAGTCGTCCTCCTTGGTCCGCTGACCGATCACCCCCTTGCCACCGCGCCCCTGGCTGCGGAACTCGAGCGCCTGGGGGGCGTTGGCGTAGCCGCGGCGGGTGACCGAGACCATCAGGTCGTAGTCCGGGATGAGGCTGGTGAAATCGACCTCTCCGTTCTCGTCGGTGATCAGGGTGCGGCGGTCGTCGGCGTGCTTGTCCGCCACGGCGCGCAGCTCGCCCTTGATCGTCTCATCGAGCAGCTCCTCGTTCCCCAGGATCTTCTCGTACCCTTCGATCTCCTGCAGCTTCTCCTTGTACTCCGCGTCGATCTTCTCCTGTTCCAGCCCGGTGAGTTGGGAGAGCCGCATCTTGAGGATGGCGTCCGTCTGCTCGTCGGAGAGGGCGAGCTCCTCCTTCAGGTGAGCGGCCGCGGTCGCGGTGTCCTTGGCCGCGCGCAGAAGCTCGATCACCCGCTCGATGTTCGCGAGCGCCTTGCGGTAGCCCTCGAGGATGTGGGCGCGGGCGCGCGCCACCTTCAGCCGGTGCTCGGTGCGGCGGCGCACCACCTCACGGCGGAAGTCGATGAACGAATTCAGGATCTCCTTCAGGGACAGAGTACGCGGGTTACCGTCGAGGATGACGAGGAAGACCGCGGCGTAGGTGCGCTCAAGCGGTGTGTACTTGTACAGGCGGTTCAGGATGACGTTCGGGTTGGCCGAGCGCTTGAGCTCCACCACCACGCGCAGGCCCTCGCGGTCGGACTCGTCGCGCAGGTCGGAGATCCCCTCGATCTCGCCGGAATGGAC
>JAJRTG010000047.1 GCA_024278395.1 Fidelibacterota bacterium
ATCACGTAGGAGATAGCAAAGCAGATCGAGGTCAGCGCGATCAACCCCACAAGCTGCGGCCAGACGATGAGCAGGCTCTGCCCGAGCGGCAACGGGTTCGTCGGAAGCTCCGTCTGCGATAACAGAGCCGAGATCCCCAGCCCGCGGTAGTTCGGAATGAGGATCGCGCTCATCGCCTCCTCAAACAGGGTCGCCGGGGAGAAGCGGAGCACCAGGTCGTGGACCTGCTCGTGATGGATCCACGCCTGCGCCGGCGAGTTGAGCTGCACCGGAGCGACCTGATCGGCGATCAGCCCGGCGATCATGTAGAGGAACAGGGTGAAGAAGAGCCACACCCCGATCGCGGCGAGGGCCGAGCTCGCCGCCTGGCGGAAGAGGATCGAAAACAGGATCCCGAGCGCGAGCCAGAACCCGAGATAGACCAACCCGATCACGAAGAAGGTCGCTATCCGGGCGAGCTCTGTCCCTCCCGGCGGGAAGCCGAACCCGTACAGGCCCAGTCCAAAGATGATGAGCATGATCCCGGCCAGGGCGAGTCCCAGGGCGGCCAATCCGGCGAGGAACTTCCCGTTGATCCACGCATGCCGGTAGATCGGTTGGGCGAGGACCCGGCTCACCGTCCCGCGGGCGAATTCCCCGTTCACCGCGTCGAACCCGATCAATACCCCGATCAACGGTCCGAAGAACGCGAGGAAACCGAGGAAGGACGGCATCCCGCCGCTGCTCTGGGTGAACAGCTCGAGGAACACGAACGGCCCGGCCTGATCCGGGCTCTTGCTCAGCGCCTGCTCGGCGAGGTAGACCGATGCGCCGGCGACGATGAGGATCAGAAACAGGAACAGGATGAACCGCCTGCTCCCGAAGTGGTCAGCCAATTCTTTCCAGAATACCACCGTCATCGCGATCACTCCTGGAAATAGCGCAGATATATGTCCTCGAGAGCGAGCCCGGGGCGGCGAAGCTCCAGGAGCTCCGCTCCATGCTCCACCACCGCCCGCGCCACCTGCGCCCGCACGTCCCGCGTGCAGCTCAGGCGCACACGCTCGCCGTCCGCCTGAAGATCGGAAACCCCGTCCAGGGACCGCAATCGCTCGAGCAGCAGAGGGGTGATCCCCCTCACCCGAAGCTCCAACTTCTCACCCTCGTCAGTACCTCCGAGCTCGTCGATCGTCCCCTGGGCGACGATCCCCCCGCGATGCATGATCCCCACCCGGTCGCAGACCCGCTGCACCTGATGGAGGAGGTGGGAGGAGAGCATCACGGTCATCCCGCGGGAGTTCCGCATCTCCACGATCATGTCGAGGAGCTTGATCGCCCCCTCCGGATCGATCCCCGAGGTCGGCTCGTCGAGGATGACGAACTCCGGGTCCTTGATCAACACATCCGCGATCCCGAGCCGCTGGCGCATCCCGCGGGAGAAGGTACGCACCGGCCGATCGGCCGCCTCCTCCAGCCCGACCAGGGAGAGGAGTTCATCGATCTTCCGCTTGGAATCCCGGTCCCGTATCCCGTTAAGCCGGGCCACGAACCGCAGGTTCTCCCGTGCGGTCAGGTCATCGTAGAACCCGACGTTCTCCGGGAGATAACCGACGCGGCGCTTGACGGAGATCGGATCGCGCACCGGATCGTGCCCGCAGATCTCAACGCTGCCCGCGCTCGGCTCGGTCAGCCCGAGGAGCATGAGGATCGTCGTCGTCTTTCCCGAGCCGTTCGGCCCGAGGAGTCCGAAGATCTCCCTCTCCTCGATATCCAGTGTGAGATCGCGCACCGCCGGGAAGCCGTTATAGCTCTTGGCGAGCCCCTGCGCTTCTACAACGGGCATCGCTACCGCCTCCCGAGGCGCACGAAGATCCCGGTCAGCCCGGCGATGACGACCACGACAACCCCGACTCCGACCCAGCCCCATCCCATGGACGCACCGACGCTGACGCGCAGGTCCATGCTCTCATGGCTGTCGGCTCCGGCCGCGGTGATCGTCACCTGGTAATCGCCGGGGATGGCCCGCTGCGCCGGGATGATCGTCACGTCCACCGTCTCCGGCTTGCCGGTCTCCGCCAGCGGGGCTATCGAGTCGATGTGATCGGGCTTGAACTTAACCTCCCATCCCTTCGGCTTGGAGGCGTAGAAGCTGAGATCGCGCACCGGCGCCGAGCCCTTGTTCCACAGGTACAGGGTGAAGTGGCGCTCCTTCCCAGCGGTGGCGTTTATGTTGCGGGTGTCTCCGGTCCCGGTCACCTCGGCCTCGGATCCCATGTGGAGCTCCGGCGTTCCGGTCACCACGGCGGTGAGGTCGAGGGTCTCGGTCTCATCCCCCGCCTTGGCGGCGAAGGTGATCGGGTACTTCCCCTCCTTCACCCCGTAGGGGGGAGTGACGGTGAACTGTATCCGCTCCGTCCCGTTGGAGTTGATCTTGAACGATGTTATGTGCTGGGACTGGTACTGCGGGGAGAAGTAGCCCCTCCACCCGAACGGAAGCTGGGCGGAGAGTTCAACGATCCGGTCCTTGTCCGACTGGTTCTTGATCTGAACCATGAACTGGATGTCCTTGCCCGCCGATCCTTCCAGAGACGGGTAATCGACGCTCAGGGTGAGCTTGTTCTCCTTCGACTTCTCCTCGCTCGGCTTCTTGGCGTTGTAGGTAACCTTCACCGGGAACTGACCGATCACCTTCCCGTCGGGGCTCTTCGCCGTCAGGGTGAACGTGTACTCACCCGGAGCGGCGTCCTTCGGTGGGGAGGCCTTGAACTTGAGGACCGCCTCACCCTTCCCCTTGTCCGTGCTCGGGGGGACGCGCACCGCGTTGACGGTAATCGTCGGATAGGAAGAGGTCTCAAACCTCGCCTTCCAATCCTCCGGTCCGGTCACGGAAAGCTCCGCCTCCGCCGGGGACGACCCCGAGTTGTCCAGCTTGACGGTGAGAGAGAGTTCCTGCCCCTCCCCGATCACCACAGAGGGATAATCGGTGTAGAACTGAACCGCCTGCTGTGCGAGCGCAACCGCGCTCAATACGATGACCCCCGCTGTGATAAGAAGGGGGAGTGCCAGGAACCGCTTCGATGA
>JAJRTG010000003.1 GCA_024278395.1 Fidelibacterota bacterium
AAATAGATGAAGGTAAGCGCCGTCGTTCTCGCCGCCGGCCGCGGGGAGAGGATGAAGGAATCAGCGAACAAGGTCTACCTGCCGCTTCGAGGGATTCCGGTCCTCTCATACTCCCTGCGAGCGTTCGCTGCGATCCCGGAGGTCGATGAGATCATCATCGTCACCCGAAGAGGGGAAGAGGGGCTGGCATCCCGAATCGTCCGCGACATCGCACGTCCGACGAGGATCGTGCCCGGGGGAAAGAGGCGGCAGGACTCCGCCCGTGCCGGAGCGGAGGCCGCAAGCGGCGGGGTCGTCCTGATCCATGACGCCGCCCGCCCCTTCCCAAGCCCCTCATTGATCGGCAGGGTCATCGAGTGCGTCGAGCGGCATGGCGCCTGCGTCCCGGTGGTTCCGGTGGCCGATACCGTGCGCTACACGGACCCGGATGGGTTTCTCCTCGCAGACAGGATCGAACGCAAGGGGCTGCTTCGGATGCAGACCCCGCAGGGATTCCTGCGCGATCGCCTCCTCGCCGCCCTCGCGGCGACCGTCGAGACGATCACCGACGATGCAAGCGCGGTCCTCGCCGCAGGGGGACGCGTAGCGACCGTCCCCGGGGAAGAGACGAACATCAAACTCACTACCAAAGGGGATCTCCTCCTGGGAGAGGCGCTCCTGCAGGCGGGGATCGTTGCCCGTGAAGATCGCAATGGCTAGAATAGGGGAAGCTTAAATCATGCAAGGAGGTTTTCCATGGTGAAGGGAAGGTTTGTCGGAGCGGTGATGGGGGTGTTGTTGCTGGTCGGGTCCGTCGTCGCGTTCGCCGGCGGAGTGAACGTCTCGCTTTACTCGGCGGGCGACTATGCGGTGGGACTGTTCGGCAACGAAACGGGCGTCGCGGTGATCGGCTTGCATATCGAGTTTGATCAGCCGGTGACGATCACGAACAAGGTGGAATTCGGAGGGTACCTGCCCGCGCCCGGCGATCTCAGCGGCGACACGTTCGATTTCCTCGGAGGGACCCTCGCCGCTTCCGGAACCCTCGAGCTCGACTGGCAGCCGGCCGATGCCAAGCCGGTACTGGTGCAGTGGATCGGAGAGAGCGGCCCGGTCGGAACCCCGTACTTCACCACCCTGGAGGCGTTGGGCAAGCTCCTGGGTGAGGGGATCGTACGGCTGCGGGAACAGCACCCGGACCAGCTCCAGCAGGCGTTCGCCAAGTTCTTCGCCGACAACGCCGACTACTTCAAGGCCCTGTCCGAGTCGCTCGGGATGCCGCTGCAGCAATCGCTGATGCCGATCATCATGTCCGCTCCGGCGGAGGGGATCGCCAACTTCTTCAACACCCTCGTCGGGAGCCTCGGGGTGACGAACCTCGACGAGCTGCTGCACGGCGATGTGGATTTCACCGCTCTGCTACAAGCCCTTGGCCTGTAAAGAAGCCAACGGGGGAGGGATAAGCTCCCTCCCCCGCACCTTCAAGATCGGGGCCGCAAGCGGAGCGGCGGTTTGGCTCGCATCCGCCGCCGCGCTCGGGCAGGCCGCATCGCAGGCGCCGGCTGCAACCCCGGAATCGGCTCAGACGATCATCGACCAACTCCTTTCGTTCATCTACAGCCTCGGCCACCTGATCGGAGAGGGGATCGTCCGGCTCATCACCACGATCCTCCCCTCCGTACCCGTTCCCACTGAATTGATCGACCCGATCGGGCTGTTGGCCATTCTCACCATCTTCCTCGCCGTGGCGGCGATCGCCAAGAAGCTCGTGTGGATCGTCGTCGTCGTCGGATGGGCGCTGATCCTCATCCGGCTCATCACCGTCATCGTCCAGAGCTACCTCTGATCCACGCGAATTTCCCCTTGAACAATCGCCCCGAAGGCCTATACTGAGGGCGACCACATATGGCTATCGATACGATCAAAAGAGGAATAGACTTCCTGTTCGGCCAGACGAACGCCCAGCAGATAAAGCGGCTGCGGCGTCTGGTGGAGGAGATCAACGCCCTGGAAAATGGCGTAAGCTCCCTCTCGGACGAGGAGCTGCGCAGGAAGGGGGAGGAGTTCCGCGCCCGGGCGGCGGACGGAGAAACGCGGGAGGAGCTCCGGCCCGAGGTGTTCGCCGTGGTGCGCGAGGTCGCGAAGCGCACGGTCGGGATGCGGCCGTTCGACGTCCAGATCATGGGGGCGATCGTCCTCGACGAGCGGAAGATCGCCGAGATGCAGACCGGTGAGGGGAAGACCTTGGTCGCCACCCTTCCCGCCGTCCTGAACGCCCTGTACGGCAAGGTGCACGTCGTCACGGTGAACGACTACCTGGCCCGCCGCGACCGGGAGTGGATGGGCCCGATCTACGAGTTTCTCGGGTTCAGCGTCGGTCTCCTGCAGGAGGACCTGGAGATCGACGCGCGCAAGGCCGCATACGCCGCCGACATCACCTACGGGACGAACAACCAATTCGGGTTCGACTACCTGCGCGACCACATGGTGATCTCCGTCGAACAGAAGGTGCAGGGATCCCTCGACTACGCGATCATCGACGAGATCGACAACATCCTGATCGACGAGGCGCGCACCCCGCTCATCATCTCCGGTTCCACCGAGGAGACCGTAGACAAGTACCGCAAGTTCGCCCGGCTCGCCCGCACGTTCAAGAAGGACGTCGACTTCGAGATCGACGAGGAGGCGCGGCGGATAACACTGACCGATACCGGAATCGCGAAGGCGGAGAGGGCCCTCTCGATCGACAACCTGTACGCCCCGGAGGAGACTGACACCCTCCATCACCTGGAGACCGCACTGCGCGCCCTTCACCTGTTCAAAAAGGAACGCGATTACATCGTGAAAGACGGCCGGGTGATGATCGTGGACGAGTTCACCGGCCGGCTCATGCCCGACCGCCGCTACTCGGACGGCCTGCACCAGGCCCTGGAGGCGAAGGAGGGGATGACCGTCCAGCGGGAGTCGCAGACCCTGGCCACGATCACCCTGCAGCACTACTTCCAGCTGTACAAGGGGATCTGCGGGATGACCGGAACGGCGAAGACCGAAGAGGAGGAGTTCAAGCAGATCTACGGCCTTCCCGTCGTCGTCATCCCGACGAACAAGCCGCTCATCCGCGAGGCGAAACCGGACGTCATCTTCCGCACCGAACGGGCGAAGTTCGAGGCGATCGCCGAAGAGATCGAGAAACTGCACAAGATCGGGCGGCCGGTCCTCGTCGGCACGAACTCGATCGAGAAGTCGGAATACCTGTCCAAGCTCCTCAAGAAGCGCGGCCTGCCCCACAACGTCCTGAACGCCAAGTACCACGAGAAGGAAGCGGAGATCATCAAGGACGCGGGCCAACGGGGCGCAATCACCGTCGCCACCAACATGGCCGGGCGCGGGACGGACATCAAGCTTGGGGAAGGGGTGGCTGAGCTGGGCGGATTGCACGTCATCGGCTGCCAGCGCCACGAATCGCGGCGGATCTACAACCAGCTCCTCGGACGCGCCGGCCGTCAGGGGGATCCGGGCTCCTCCCAGTTCTACCTCTCGCTTGAAGACGACCTGCTCCGGATCTTCGGCGGGGACAAGATCGGCGCGTTGATGGACCGGCTCGGAATGGAGGAGGGTCAGGCGATCGAGCACGAGCTCCTCTCAAAGTCGATCCGGCGGGCGCAGAAGCGGGTGGAGGGCCGCAACTTCGAGATAAGAAAGAGGCTCCTCGACTACGACCTCGTGCTGGCCAAGCAGCGGGAGGCGATCTACGCGCTGCGCGACCGCCTCCTCCTCCCCCCGCGCGACGAGATGGAGAACCTCTCCCCGGACGACCTCGACGAGTATCTCAATGAGCTGTTCAATGAGGTCGCAGCCGACATCATCTCAAGCTACGTCGATCCGTCCCGCCCACGGGACGAGTGGAAGCTCTCGGGGCTTGCGCGTGAGCTCGCCGCGTTTGGCCGGATCTCGGAGGCGGACCTCGACGCGAAGGACGTCGATGAATTGAAGGAAGCCGTGGTAACACACTTCCAAAAGGCGCTCGCCCGGCAGAAGCAGAAGCTCGGAAAGCAGTTCCCGCTCATCGCCCGCTACCTGATCCTGCGCACGATCGACGAGGCGTGGCTGGCACATCTGTACACCCTGGACGACCTCAAGGAGGGGATCGGATGGACAGCCTACGCCGGAACCGACCCGCTTGTCGCGTTCAAGCGCGAATCTTACGTCCTGTTCCAGGAAATGCTCAGCCGGGCCGCGGACAAGATCGTGCGCTCCCTGTTGAGCCCGCGCCTCACCGCTCCCGAGAAGAACGTGCAATCCGCTCCCGCCCAGAATGTGCAATACGTCCACGCCGGTTCCTCATCCACCAGCTCCACCGCCCAGCAGAAGCCGCGGAAAAAGCCCGCGGTAAAGGTGAAGAAAATCGGGCGTAACGACCCTTGCCCGTGCGGCTCCGGGAAGAAGTACAAGAACTGCTGCGGCAAGAACGCGTAGCATCCATCACCTCCAGCAAGAGATTCTGTATCTTATCTAACCTTATTATTGCAGGGCTTCGATGAATAATATCTCGTAAGCCGCACTCTATACGCGATTGCCTTCATTATTCTTGACAATGCATCCAAATCATGTTAAAATGCGGTTTGCATCTGTAGTGGTTGGGCTCTGAAAAGGGTAAACCTATCGGAAGGTAGGGTCACAAAGTCGCGGGTCCAAACGGACAGCCGGACTGCCAGAGCCGGGGGAGGAACCGGATTGGTGGTGCGGCGTTTTTGGTGGTTTCGATAATCGTCCCTTGCGAAATGCGGGGGACGTTTTTTATTCGCTAGGGCTATTGAGAGGAGGTGACTGGATGGGCGAGCAGACAGCACTCCTCGAGTTCGAGGCAGTGCGGCAGGAGTACAGAGAAAAGGACGCCATCGGGATCCCGATGTCCGTGCGGGAGGGGTACGAGCGGGCCCTCGCCGAGATCCGAAGACGGATCCGCGAAGCACGACAGGGCAGTCCGGGAAAGCGGTTGGG
>JAJRTG010000048.1 GCA_024278395.1 Fidelibacterota bacterium
AGGATCTCACGGGCGCGGGCGGCGTCTTCGTCAGCCACCGCGAGCTTCACCCCGCCGAGCGCCGGTGAGTAGAACGGGTTCATGGAGATGGTGTTCGCATCAAGTAGAACGGCACGGATCCCCTCCGCCTCCAGCCGCGCCTTTGCGAGATCCGCCTGTACCAGCCGGTTGAACTCAGCGATTACGACCATCACGGCCTCCTTCGGTCACCCCATTCTACTCGCTCGTGGCCCGCTGGAACACCAGTTGGCTTACACCCATGAACACGAGCGTCAGCCCTACGATCACTCCGGCCCCGGGGAGGATCTTCCCCCATTCCCAGCCGTGCAGCGTGAGCTCCCGGATCGGGCCGACGGCATAGGTGACCGGGTTCAATCTCGCAATCGTGGCCAGCCATCCCGGCATCATGTCAATGGGAAACAGGGCGTTGCTCGCGAACATGAGCGGCAAGGTGAACAGGTTGACGACCGCCATCAGGGTCTCGATGGTGCGGATCGAGGCGGCGAGCGACAGCGATATCCCGCTCAGGATCCCGCTGAACAGGCTGGCGAGCAGTATGATGACCAGGATTCCCCCGATCCCGGTCTGGAACCGTACCCCGAACAGAGTGGCGATGATGACGATCGCCGCCACCTGGATCGCCCCCTGGACCATCACGGCGAGCGACTTGCCGAACGGGATCGCACCCCGGTTGATCGGGGCGGCCATCAGCTTCTCCAGATAACCGATGCGCCGGTCCCATACGATCGACATCCCGCCGAACACCCCGCCGAACAGGACGGTCATCAGGATCACTCCCGGCGTCATGAACGCGAGGTAGTTGCTCGTCCCGAACAGCTGCGCCCCGAACGGGTTGTCCGTCACCTGGTTCATCGTATTGCCCATGAACGCGAGCCAGATCACCGGCTGCACCAGCGTCACGACGAGCCGGACCTTGGTGCGGAAGAACTTGATCAGTTCCCGCTTCGCCACGTACCACGTGTCGAACAGCAACGTCATTTTCCCCTCCTTGCGCGCCCGCGCATGATCCGCGCTCGGGCATGGGCCTCGCGGCTCTCCTCGGCGTCCCGCATCGCCCGCCCGGTGAAATGGAGGTACACGTCGTCGAGCGATGGCTTCTTCAGGCTGACCGCGTTGATCGTGATTCCAAGCTGATCACACAACGCGAACAGCTGCGGGATGGTCTCCTCACCCGCCTGCTCAACGATCACCCGGTAGGCCCCGTCCGCCGTCGGCTCCACCCGGCGCACGTGCGCCACCGCACCGATTTTGGTCCGCAGCGCCGCTTCGTTCCCGTCGATCCCGGAAAACCGCACATAGATCACGTCACCGCCGATTCCCGCCTTGAGCGCGTCCGGGGTGTCAAGAGCCACGATCTTCCCCTGATCGATGATCGCCACCCGGTCGCACAGCACGTCCGCCTCCTCCATGTAGTGGGTGGTGACGAAGATCGTCATTCCGTACTCGGTGCGCAGCCGCTCGATGTAGTCCCAGATCATCTGGCGCGTCTGCACGTCGAGACCGAGGGTCGGCTCGTCGAGGAACAGGATCTGCGGGCGGTGAATCAGGGCGCACGCGATGTCGAGCCGCTTCAGCATCCCGCCGGAGTAGGTCGCGGTTAAGTCCTTGCGGCGCTCGTACAGGTCGAACATCTTTAGCATCTCCGTCGCCCGGTCGCGGATCTCGCGGCCGGGAAGGTGGTAGAATCGCCCCTGCAGGGAGATGTTCTCCCAGCCGGTGAGGCGGTCGTCGATCGCCGTCTCCTGGGCGGCGTACCCGGTCGCCCGCTTGATCTCCGCCGGATAGGCGCGGATGTCGACCCCGTTGATCCGCAGCTCGCCCGCCGTCGGGTTAAGGAGGCCGATCAGGATCTTGATCGTCGTCGACTTCCCCGCCCCGTTCGGTCCGAGCAGGCCGAATATCTCGCCCCGCGCCACATGGAACGATATCCCGTCCACCGCCTTGGTCCCGTTCTTGTATACCTTGACGAGACCAGCGACCTCAATCGCGTTTTCCATATCTCCTCAGCTCCTTGATGGTTCGCGCCAATATCCCATCGATCTCCTTCAGTTCCTCCGCGGACAGGTCGCGCACCGGGATCTCCCCGATGGTCCGCCACAGCTCATGCATGGTGCCGCGCATCGCCGGCGGAACGCGGCGGTGGATCCGGTCGAGGTGGGCGCTCAATTCAGTCTCCATCTCCTTCCCGAACAGCTCCCCCAATACCCGGATCGATCGGCGCACCCCCTCCAGCGCCTCGTCCTTCGCCGCCTGCGCACGCGCGAGCCCGTCCCGTCCCTTGTCGGTCAGGGAGTAGACCTTCTTGTCCGCCTCGAGCCGGTGCTCGACCAACCCCGCCTCCTCGAGCGCGGCGAGGAGCGGATAGATCGAACCGGGTGACGGCCGCCAGAATCCGGTCTCCGCCTCGATCTGTTTCATCAGGGCGTACCCCGAGATCCCCTCCGGGGCCTTCCCGATCAGCTTCAGGAGGTAAAACCGGAGAAATCCCCGTTTCATCCCGTGCATCTCCACCTTCTTCGGATCCGATATATCGGTTCCGATATATTAACCCGGGCCGCGCGCGTGTCAAGTCGGACTGGGAGAACCGGAGCGACGGCGGTAACATCAGCGGGAAAGGAGGAAGGATGGAAAAGGTCAAGGCGGAGGATCTCCTCACCTACCGGTTCCTGTCCGGGGTGCGGATCTCCCCGGACGGCGCGCTGGCGGCATTCATCGTCAAGCGGATGCGCCGCGAGGAGAACGACTACGCAAGCGATATCTACGTGGTGGACCTCGCAAGCGGTGCCGTGCGGCGGTTGACCACGTCGGGGAAGGACGGACCGTTCGCCTGGAGCGCCGATTCCCGGGCGATCGTCTTCGTTTCGCGCCGGGAGGAGAAGGACGAGGAGGAAAAGGAGGTAAGCCCGGTCTACCGGATCGCGGTCGACGGCGGCGAGGCCGAACGGGTCGGGACGATTCCGCACAAGGCCGAGTCGCTCGATCTCCTGGACGACGGCCGCCTGCTCTACTCGGCGCGCGTGCCGCTCTACGAGCGCAGCGAAGACGACAAGGACTACGAGGTCCTGGATGAGATCCCGTTCTGGTCGAACGGCGTGGGGTTTACGAACAAGCGCCGCCGCCACCTGTTCGCGTTCGACCTGGTTGCGGAGAAGGAAGAAGAGCTTGTCACCGGCACGTTCAACGTGGCCGGGTTCGACGTCCGCGGGACGCGCATCGCCTACGTCGGGAAGGACTTCACGGACAAGGCGGGGCTCACCGACGAGCTGTGGGCCCTCGACCTCGCCACCGGCGAGCGCACGTGCCTGTCCAAGGACGAACTGGAGCTTTCCGGACCGCGATTTCTCAGGGATGACCGCATTGCCGTCCTCGGGACGGACATGCAGCACTACGGGCTGAACGAGAACTCCGAGGTGCTGGTGTTCGACCTCGGCGGAAGGGGCTTTTCCTCCCTCACCCCGGGCTGGGACCGCTCCACCGGAAACTCGGTCAACTCCGACGTGCGCCACGGCGGCGGGCCGACGCTGCGCGCCGACGGGGACGCGATCTACGTGACCGTGACCGAGGACGACTCCTGCTACCTCGACCGCATCGCGCCGGACGGGGGGATCGCCCGCGCAGTTGCGGCTCCAGGCTCGGTCGACGCGTTCGACGTGCGCGCCGGCCGGATCGTCTACGTCGCGCTCCGCCCGGGGAGGCTGCAGGAGCTGTACACGATGGAAGATGGCAAGGAGCGTTGCCTCACCCGGCTCAACGAGGGCGCCCTCGCCGGGAAGGCGCTGTCCGCGCCGGAGCGGTTCACCGTCACCACCGCCGACGGGACCGAGCTCGCCGCGTGGATCATCCGCCCGCCGGACTGCGACCGGAGCGTGAAGTACCCGACCATCCTCGCGATCCACGGCGGGCCGAAGACGGTGTACGGGGAGACATTCATCCACGAGATGCAGCTCCTCGCCGGTGAGGGCTATATCATCGTGTTCGGCAACCCGCGCGGCTCGTCCGGGCGGGGGAACGCGTTCGCCGACATCCGCGGCAGGTATGGGACGGTCGATTACGACGACCTGATGGCGATCCTGGATGCGGCGATCGCCCGGTTCCCGGAGATCGACGCCGACCGCCTCGGGGTGATGGGCGGCTCCTACGGCGGGTTCATGACCAACTGGATCATCGGCCACACCGACCGGTTCAAGGCCGCGTGCTCGCAGCGCTCGATCGCCAACTGGATCAGTAAGTTCTGCACCACCGACATCGGTTATTTCTTCAACTACGATCAGATCGGCGCCACCCCGTGGCAGGAGGACGGGAAGAAGCTGTGGTGGCACTCCCCGCTCCGCTACGCCGACCGGGCGGTGACCCCGACGCTGTTCATCCATTCCCAGGAGGACTACCGCTGTTGGATCGCCGAGGGGATCCAGATGTTCACCGCGCTGCGCTACCACGGGACCGAGGCGCGGTTGGTCATGTTCCGCGGCGAGAACCACGACCTGTCCCGCACCGGCAAGCCGAAGCACCGCCTGCGCCGGCTGGAGGAGATCCTCGCTTGGTTCAATAAGCATCTGAAGGGAGGACAATGATCGAGATACGTGCTCTGCGCATCGAGGACTACGACGCGTTGATCGCACTGTGGAACGCAGCCGGGCTCTCCCACCGCCCGCGCGGGCGCGACCGGCGGGAACACATCGCGCGCGAGCTCGCCGGCGGGTGCTCGATCTTCCTCGTGGCGGTGGACGACGGACGGATCATCGGCTCGATACTGGGGACGCACGACGGGCGCAAGGGGTGGATCAACCGGCTCGCCGTCCATCCCGACTACCGCCGCCGCGGGGTCGGGACACGGCTCGTCCACGAGGTGGAACAGCGGTTGGAGGAGATGGGGATCGACATCGTTACCTGCCTGATCGAGGATTGGAACGAGGATTCCCAGGCGTTCTTCACCGCGCTCGGCTACGTCCGGCACGACGACATCCACTACTACTCCAAGCGCAAGGGCCCGGAGGTATGATGGGTGAGCGG
>JAJRTG010000049.1 GCA_024278395.1 Fidelibacterota bacterium
GCAGGCTGACGGTCATCGGGGAGCACGGCCCGGCGGTGTGCGCCCTCCTCTTCACCATGCGCAAAGAACGGGTGGGGGAGGTCCGTATATTCGTCCTCGCATCCGAGGAGGAGAGGGCGCTCATCCCGCTGCTCAACGAGGCGGGGGATTGGTTTCAACGATTGGGGAAGGAGACGATCCACCTCTTCATCGAAGAGGGAAATGAGCGGTTCAGCTCACTGGCCTCCGAACTTGGGTTCAGAATGAAGCGGAAATGGACGTACCTCACCCTCGACCTGAAGAAGAAAGCGGGGCGGGAGCACCCGCCCCGCTCATGAAAGCCTGCGCCTTACTTCCTCTCTCCCATCGGCAGAACGGTACGACCGTGCACGGTGTTGATCAGGATCCCGGCCGAGGCGTACCACGCGATCAGCGCACACAGCACCCCCTCGTAGCCGGCGATCGTGTGCACAATCGGCACGAACTCACCGATCGCGAGCAGGAAGAACAGGATCGTCAGGGTGATGAACACCCAGGTGATCACCCTGGGCAGCTTTAAAGAGGCGATCGTCGCGTAGCCCGTGAAGATACCCCACGCGACCAGGACGACCGCCACCCCGGCTGGGGTGACGTCTACGAATCCGGCGACACCGGCAAGCTTCAGGAAGAAGAACACGGCGAGCCCCATCCAGAACGCCCCGTACGAGCTGAAGCAGGTCGCGCCGAACGTGTCACCGCGCCGAACGTCCCACATCCCGGCCATGAACTGAGCCAGTCCGCCGTAGAACAGGGCGACCGGCATCACGATCCCGATCGTCTTGGCATCCACCCAGCCCGCGTTTACGATGTTCAGGATGAACGTGGACAGGGCGAATCCGCCCAGTCCAAGCGCACCCACATTGGCAAGAGCCTTCTCGTCGCTCACTTCCGCTCTCCTCCTTCTATTCGCCCTTGTAACCGACTACCTCTTTGAGGTGGTCGACGCTGTCCGGGTTCTGCAGGGTGGTGATGTCCCCGATCGGCTCGTTACGGACGAGGGCCTTCAGCACCCGGCGCATGATCTTCCCGGACCGGGTCTTCGGGACGTCCTCCACAAAGATGATCTCATCCGGCCGCCCGGTGGGTCCGATCACCTTGGTAACCGTCCCCATCAGCTCCTTTCTGATCTCCTCCGACGGGGTGATACCGGCCTTGAGCAGGACGAACGCCACCGGGACCTCGCCCTTCAGCTCGTGCGGGCGGGAGACGACCGCGACCTCGCTCACCTTATCGTTCTGGGCGAGGGCGCTCTCCACCTCGGCGGTCGCCAGCCGGTGTCCGGCGACGTTCATCACGTCGTCGACGCGGCCGGTGATGCGGATGTTCCCCATCTCGTCCTTGCGCGCTCCGTCGCTCGTGAAGTAGCGCTCCGGCCCGTAGTCGGAGAAGTACTGGTTTTTGAATCGCTCCATGTCGCCGTAGATCCCGCGGGTCAGCGCCGGCGGGAACGGGCTGAAGATCGTGATGTAGCCACCGTCTCCCGGCTTGACCGGGGTCCCGCCGGAGTCGAGGATATCGGCGATCACGCCCGGGAACGGCCGTCCGGCCACGGTGGGGATGAACGGCCCGATCCCGGGGAGGCTGTTCACCATGTTCGCTCCGGTCTCGGTCTGCCACCAGGTGTCGATGATCGGGCAGCGGCCGCCGCCGATCCTCTCGAAGTACCACAGCCACGCGTCGACGTTGATCGGCTCACCGACCGTGCCGAGCAGGCGCAGGGATGAGAGGTCGTACTTCGCCGGCCACTCGTCCCCCCACTTGATGAACATCCGGATCGCGGTCGGCGCTGTGTACAGCTGCGTGACCTTGTGCTTCTCGATGATCGACCAGAACCGGCCGTAGTCCGGGAAATCGGGGGAGCCCTCGAAGATCACGCTCGTCACCCCGTTCATCAGCGGACCGTAGTTGATGTAGGTGTGCCCGGTGATCCAGCCGACGTCGGCGGTGCACCAGAAGATGTCTCCCTCGTGCAGGTCGAAGTTCCACTTGGCGGTGAGGTAGGACTGGACGGCGTAACCACCGGTGGTGTGCATGATCCCCTTCGGCTTGCCGGTGGTTCCGGAGGTGTAGAGGAGGAAGGAGAGATCCTCGGCGTCGAGCTCCTCGGCCGGGCAGTCCTCCGACGCGCCCTCCATCAGCTCGTGGTACCACAGGTCGCGCCCCGGGGTCATCGGCGCGCTCCCGTCGAGGCGCTTCACCACGACCACCTTCTCGACGCCCGTTCCCTCCACGCCGGCGTCGGCGTTTTTCTTCAGGTTGATCTGCTTGCCGCGGCGGTAGTAGCCGTCGGCGGTGATCAGGACCTTGGCTCCGGCGTCGATCAGCCGGTCGCGCAGGGAATCCGGACTGAACGCGGAGAACACCACCGAATGCGGCGCACCGATGCGGGCGCACGCCTGCATCGCGACCACAGCTTCGGGGATCATCGGCAGGTAGATCCCGACGCGGTCGCCCTTCTTCACCCCCAGGCTCTTGAGCACGTTGGCGAACTTGGAGACGAGGGTGTGCAACTGCGAGTACGTGATCTTGAGCGGCTCCTCGTCGGTCGGCTCCGGCTCCCAGATCAGGGCGACCTTGTCGCCGTTTCCGACCTCGATGTGGCGGTCGAGGGAGTTGTAGGACAGGTTGATCTTCCCCCCGATGAACCACTTGTACGCCAGTGGGGCGAACTCGTAGTCCTTATCCCACCGCTTGAACCAATGTAGCTCCTCGGCGTGCTGGGCCCAGAACTTCACCGGATCGGCCTTCGCCTCAGCGTAGATCGACTCGTCGGCCACCCACGCCTGCTTCTTCATCTCCTCGGTCGGCCAGAAGACGTTCTCCTTGGCCGGATCCTTCTTCACCCACTTGATCGGTTCCGACACGCTAAACCTCCTAATGTTTTGGTTCGAGAATCCCTGAGATACTAGCCAAAAAGGGCGTTTACCGCAATCTCACCTGTTTAACGCGCGGAGCAGCGGTCCGAGGAAGGACCCGTACAAGCTCCGATACACCCTCTCCGCCCGCTGCACCGCCTCCAGGTAGGCGGCGGTCTCCGGGTAGACGCTCCCGTCCCCTGCAGTCCAACGGTCGACCGCCCCCGGGCCGGCGTTGTACGCGCGGAGGGCGGAATCGAGGTCGCCTCCGAATCGGTCGAGCAGGTAACGCAGGTACCAGGTGCCAAACCGGACGTTCGTCTCCGGCCGGAACAGATCGTCAGGAGCGAACCCAGAGGCCCCGAGCTTCCCGGCGATCCACTCCCCGGTGTCCGGGGTGATCTGCATCAGCCCGATCGCCCCTGCGCGGGAGACGACGTGCGGCCGGAACCGGCTCTCCGCCCGGATCACCCCGAAGACCAGATAGGGATCGAGCCCTTGCGCCTTGGAAAAGGATGTGACCATCTCCTCATAACGCAAGGGGTAAAAGCTGGCCAGCCCGATCCCGAGCAGGACCAACCCCGCTGCGGTTATCGCAACCGCCCACCCGCCTGCCCTCATCCAGTATGCGCCCTTTCTCATCATCCCCTATAATACTAGTTTGAGGCGATTCAAGTGATCGGACAAGTACAGGTGATAGTCCGATGAGGATCTTTTTGCGCCGGTTGTGGGATACGTTCACGAGCGGGCTATTAGCCATCCTTCCCATCGGACTGACTTTCTATATCCTTTGGTCCCTTTACCGGATGCTGGACGGTCTGGTGGGAAGGTACACCCCGTTCGGGGAGATGGTGGAGCGGGCGCTCGGGAGATGGATCCCGGGGATGGGGATCTACATGCTCCTCCTCCTCATCCTGCTGATCGGCCTGATCACGCGCAACTTCTTCGGAAGGGCGCTCCAGTATTACCTCGACCGGCTCTTCTCCTTCGTTCCGGGGGTGCGGAGGATGTACGTCGCGTTCAAGCGGTTCTCGCACGCCCTCCTGGCGCACGACAGCGCTTCGTTCCAGAAGGTGGTGCTGTTCGAGTACCCGCGGGATGGAATATGGATCATCGGGCTGGTCACCAACGAGGAGGTGGGTAAGCTGCGCGACGCATCAGGGGAGGAGTCACTCCTGGTATACGCCCCCACCGCGCCGAACCCCCTGTCCGGGATGATGCTCCTCATCCCCAAGAGGAAGGTGACCTATCTGGACATGCCGGTGGAGGACGCGCTCTCCATGGTCCTGTCGAGCGGATCCGTCCTCCCGGAGAGCCTGCAGACGGAGAAGAAAGAGGAGATACGCCGCCCGTGGATCAACCCGTTCTCCCGCCGGCGGCCGAAGGAGTGAGTAAATGGCGATATTCAAGGACAAGAACTACTTTCGGGTAGACCTGAGCAAGGAGCCGGACGAGTCCCTGTGGATGCGGTGTAAATCCTGCGGGGAGCTCGTGTTCAAGCGGCGCATCCGGGAGAACAACAACATCTGCCCCAACTGCGGGGCGTACTTCTTCCTCACGGCGAAGGAGCGGCTGGAGTCGCTGATCGACGAGGGATCGTTCGTCGATATCTCGAAGCCGATCATGGACGACGACCCGCTTGAGTTCACCGATACCAAGCCCTACCCGAAGAGGATCGAGGAGGCGCAGGAAAAGACCGGACTGGCGAGCGCGATCATCCTCGGGAGCGCGACCGTCTCGGAGATCCCGGTCGTCATCGGGGTGATGGAGTTTCAGTTCATCGGCGGAAGCATGGGCTCGGTGATGGGGGAGCAGATCTGTCACGGAATGGAGGAGGCGATCCGCCGGCGCGTCCCGTTCATCCTCGTCTCCTCGTCCGGTGGAGCGCGGGTGCAGGAGGGGATATTCTACCTGATGCAGATGGCGAAGGTGGCGACGGTCCGCACCCGCCTGGCGGAGGAGGGGATCCCGTTCATCTCGGTCATGACCTACCCGACGACCGGTGGTGTTCTGGCGTCGATCGCCTCTCTCGGGGACGTGATCATCGCCGAGAAGGGCGCGACGATCGGGTTCGCCGGGCGAAGGGTGATCAAGGACACGATCGCCGAGGAGCTCCCGGAGAACTTCCAGACCGACGCGTTCGCCCTCGCCCACGGGGCGATCGACCGGGTGGTCCCACGGGAGGACCTGAAGGATGAGTTGGGCAAGCTCCTCTCGCTATTCGTGGAGGTAGGATGAGCGACGAACAGACACTGGACCTTCTGGAGACGAAGATAAAGGAGCTGCGCGAGCTCAACAAGATGGACGGGATCGATCTCTCGTCCGAGATCGCCCGGCTGGAGGCCAAGCTTACCGCCCTGCGCAAGGAGCTCTACAGCAACCTCTCGGAATGGGAGCGGGTGAAGCTCGCCCGCCATCCCGCCCGTCCCTACGCCCTCGACTACATCGGGATGATCTTCGAGGACTTCTACGAGCTGCACGGCGACCGCCTCTCAGGTGACGATCAAGCGGTGGTGACCGGCCTCGCCCGCCTCGACGGGACCACGGTCGCGGTCATCGGGCAGCAGAAGGGACGCTCGATGGAGGAGAACAAGCTGCGCAACTTCGGAATGCCGCGGCCGCAGGGCTACCGCAAGGCACGGCGGATCATGCGGCTCGCCGAGAGGTTCTCCTTCCCGGTGATCACTCTGATCGACACCCCGGGGGCCTACCCCGGCCTTGCGGCGGAGGAGAACAACGTCGGGGAGGCGATCGCGGTGAACCTGGAGACGATGGCGCGGTTGCGCACCCCGATCATCAGCACGGTGATCGGGGAGGGGGGATCGGGCGGGGCGATCGCGATCGGGCTCGCCGACCGGATTCTGATGCTGGAAAACGCGATCTACTCCGTTATCAGCCCCGAGGGAGCGGCGGCGATCCTGTGGAAGGACAAGGAACGGGTGCGGGAGGCAGCGGCCGCGCTCAACCTGACCGCCCCGCGTCTGTACGAACTCAAGGTGATCGACGAGGTCGTTCCGGAACCCCTCGGTGGGGCGCACAAGGACCCGCCCAAGACCGCCGCCGCCCTGAAGGACGCCCTCCTCCGCCATTTGAGCGAACTGATGGAGCTGTCGCCCGATGAGCTTCTGAAGTCGCGCTACGACCGCTACCGGGGGATCGGGCGCTACCGGACCCTCACCGACAAATGACACGGCTCATCATCGGAGTGGGGAACAGGCTCTCCCGCGACGATGGCCTCGGCCCGAACATCGTGGAGCGGCTGCGCGGGACGGATTGGGAGACGATCGACGCCGGCACCGCTCCGGAGAACGTCACCGGGAAGGTCAGGGGGATCCATCCCGATCTCCTCGTGATCGTCGACGCGGCGCGCATGGGACTTTCCCCGGGGAGCATCCGCCGTCTCCCGTCGGACGAGACCGACCGGATGCTCGCCTCCACCCACGGGCTGCCCCTCTCGTTTTTGATCTCCCAGCTCGCCGGGGCGGCCGACCGGATCATCCTCCTCGGAGTAGAGCCGCAGGACCTCTCCCTGGGCGAGGGGCTCTCCCCGCCGGTCCAAGCGGCGGTCGAGTCCCTCGCCGCGACCCTCAAGGAGGGAAAGCTGGAGGAGATCCCGCCCCTCTAACCGCGTTCCACCAACCGCCTCGCCTCCTCCACCATGTGATCCACCGTGATCCCGAACTTCTCCATCACGATCGCACCCGGGGCGCTCGCCCCGAACCGGTCGACCCCGACGATCGTCCCTTCCCTCCCGACGTATCTCTCCCATCCCAGTCTCACCCCGGCCTCAACCGCGACGCGGGCCGTTATCCCAAGTGGTAGGACGGAATCGCGGTAGTCCTTGGGCTGGCGCTCGAACAGCTCGAAGCTCGGGAGCGAGACGACACGCACGCCGATCCCCTCCTCCGCCAGGGACCTCCCGGCGGCGAGGGCGACGTGGACCTCGGAGCCGGTCCCGATCAGGATCACCCGCGGATCACCCGATTCCCACAAGACGTATCCCCCCTTCTTCAGGCCGTCGGCCGGGGCAAGATCGGTCCGATCGAGGGTGGGTACGCGCTGGCGCGTGAACACGAGGGCGGTCGGGCCGGATGCGTTCTCCAGCGCCGCCTCCCACGCCGCCCGCACCTCGTTGGCGTCCGCCGGGCGGATTACGGTCAGGTTCGGGATGAGGCGCAGGCTCATCACCTGCTCCACCGGCTGGTGGGTCGGGCCGTCCTCTCCCACTCCAATTGAATCGTGGGTGAAGACAAAGACCGTGCGCAGCTTGCTCATAGCCGCGATCCGGATCGGAGGGCGCATGTAGTCGGAGAAGACGGTGAACGTGGCGGTGTACGGGATGAACCCGCCGTGGTAGGAAAGGCCGTTGGCTATCGCGCCCATCGCGTGCTCCCGCACCCCGAAGTGGATGTTCCGCCCGGAGTAGCCCCACGCCCCTCCGACCGCCCCCTGGACGCCGTCGTGCGGCGCGTCCGGCGGCTCGAAGTCCCCCTGCTCCTTCAGCCAGGTGTAGGTGGACGGGTTGAGGTCGGCCGAGCCGCCGACGAGCTCGGGTACGCTCGTCGCCAGAGCCTGGAGGACGGCCTCGGACGCCTTGCGGGTGGCGAGTCCCTTCGGGTCGGAGGAGAACCCTGGGAGGTTGTCACTCCACCCCTCGGGGAGAGTCCCCTCCATCCGGCGGGAGAACTCGGCGGCGAGGTCGGGATACCTCGCCTTGTACCGCTCGAACCGGGCCTCCCACTCCAATCGGCCCTCCTTCCCCCGTTCCTTGTGAGAGAAGAAGAGCTTCCGCGCCTCGTCCGGGATGTAAAACATCGGGTCGGTCGGCCAGCCGAGCGCCTCCTTGGTCTCGCGCAGCTCCTCCTCCCCGAGCGGGGCTCCGTGCACCTTGTAGCTTCCCTGCTTGTGCGGCGCTCCGTATCCGATCACCGTCCGCACCCGGATCAGGGACGGCCGGTCGGGCTCGGCCTTGGCCGCGGCGATGGCGTCATCGATCGCGTCGAGGTCGTTCCCGTCGGCCACGTACTGGGTGTGCCAGCCGTACGCCCGGAACCGCGCCTCGACGTCCTCGGAGAAGGAGAGGTCGGTAGAGCCAGCGAGGGTTACCCGGTTCGAGTCGTAGAGCACGATCAGCTTGCCGAGCTTGAGGTGCCCGGCGAGCGAGCACGCCTCGCTCGCCACCCCCTCCATCAAGTCGCCGTCCGAGGCGAGGACGTAGGTGTAGTGATTTACGATCTCGTGATCCGGCCGGTTGTACCGGGCGGCGAGGTGCGCCTCTCCGATCGCCATCCCGACGGCGTTCGAGATCCCCTGGCCGAGAGGGCCGGTCGTCGCCTCCACCCCGGGAGTCAGCCCGAACTCAGGGTGTCCGGGGGTGCGGCTCCCCCACTGGCGGAACTCCTCCAGCTCCTCCAAAGGCAGGTCATAGCCGAAGAGATGGAGGAGGGAGTAGAGGAGGGCCGACGCGTGACCTCCGGAGAGGACGAACCGGTCCCGGTCCGGCCACCCCGGGTCGGTCGGATCGTGCCGCAGGTGACGCGCCCAAAGAACGTAGGCGATCGGGGCCGCGCCGAGCGGCATCCCGGGATGGCCGGAGTTGGCCCTTTGGATCATGTCAACGGCCAAGAAACGAATCGTATTCACACAGAGGCTGTCCAAATCTCGCGCTTCCATTCCATCTCCTTAACCAAGTTGTTTTCCCCATAATAACGCACCCGCAGACGTGTGCAACAGGACGCAGGGTAATCGAGTTCACCCGCCGACTCGACAAATGTCACGCACAGATCGCCCGCCGTCACTTAACTTCAAAGGGAGATGTCCACACGTCAGAGGGTCGTGCCGCGAACCTATCCGTTTCCCCGGGCCGAGACTCGCACCGCGAGCCTCCACCGCACGGTCGTCCTCGTCGTCGCCGCGGCGCTCCTCGTCTCCGGACTGTCCCTCCTCTACCTCTGGCAGGAGACGGCGATCCTCTCCCTCACAGCGGAACGGGAGAGCGCCCGGGCCGCCCTCTCCTCGATCCAGGAAGTGAACCGCTACCTTGAGTTTAAAGTCGACCGGGCGTTCTCCCTCGACCGGATCGAGCGGATCGCCCGCACCCAGCTCGGCATGGACGATCCCAAGATCGTCCGCTACGTGGAGATCCCACAAAGATGAGCCCGGAGAGAAAGCGCGGATTGATCCTCTTCTCCATCCTCGGGCTGGGGGCGCTGATCATCATCGCCCGCCTGACCCTGGTGCAGGGAGTGGAGCACGACCAGTGGCTCGCCGTCGCACGGGCGACGCACGAGCGGACGATCACCCTCGACCCGCGGCGCGGGTCGATCTACGACCGCAACGGAGTCCCCCTTGCCTTCGACGTCAAGGCCTCCGCGATCGCGGTCGACTCGTTCAACATGACCAAGCCGGACACGCTAGTGCAGATCCTCTCCGAAGAGCTCGGCCGTCCGCCCGATGAGATCGCTGCACTCGTCTACCGCCAGAGCTATTTCACCTGGATCGACCGGAAGGTCGACCTGGAAACGGCGAAACGGATCAAGAAACGGGCGGAAGCCGCGAACGCGAACGGCCTCATCTTCATCGACACCTGGAAGCGCTGCTATCCGCAGGGGGAGCTGGCGTCGAACGTCCTCGGGTTCGTGGGGACGGACGGACACGGCCTGGAGGGGATCGAGCTCTATTTCGACAAGGAGCTGTCCGGAACCCCGACGACGCTGCACGTCGTGCGCGGCGCGGACGGCCGCACCTACCACACCGAGACGATCGCACAGGGAACCGCGGGCCAGGACGTCTACCTGACGATCAACGCTGTGTTGCAGCATGTATGCGAGGACGAGATCGACCGCGGGGTGAACCGGTTCCGGGCGAACACCGGGTTCATCGTCCTCCTCGATCCCCGCACCGGTGAGGTGCTGGCGATGGCCCAGGACCGCCGCTACGACCTGAACGAGTTCTACAACTCGACCCCGGAGGAGAGGAAGAACCTGGCGGTGAGCTTCCTGTTCGAGCCGGGGTCGTCGTTCAAGGCGTTCACCGGGCTCGCCGCGCTCGAGGCCGGCGTTGTGAAGGTGACGGATCGGTTCAACGGGAACGACGGGATCATCGTGGCCGGACACACGATGCACAACTCGGAGAACGAGTCGTTCGGCACGGTCACCTTCGCCAAGATCATCCAGTACTCGATCAACACCGGGATGATCCGGGTGGCGCAGCGGCTCGGCGAAAAAAGGCTGTACCAGTTCCTGGTCGATCTCGGCTTCGGGAAGAAGACGGGGATCACCCTTCCCGGGGAGGAGGCGGGGATCCTGCGAAACGTAAGGGACTGGTCGAAGCTGGCGCTTGCCGCCACCTCGATCGGCCAGTCGGTGGGGGTGACCGGGATCCAGCTCGCCCGGGGGATGGCCGCGGTGGCGAACGGCGGGGAGCTGCTGAAACCGCAGATCGTGCTGCGGATCGGAGACGGTCCAGCGATCGATCCCACCGTCATCCGCCGGGTCGCCTCGCCGGAGAACTGCGCCACGATGCGCGGGCTGATGCGCCTCGTCGTTGAGTCAGGGACCGGCACCCCGGCCGACATCCCGGGATTCGACGTGGCGGGAAAGACGGGAACCGCACAGAAGGCCGTCCCCGGTGTGGGCTACGTCCCCGGGAAGTACACCTCCCTCTTCTCCGGGTTCTTCCCCAAGGATGATCCGCGCTACCTCGGACTCGTCGTCCTCGATGAAGTGAAGACAACACCGGTGTGGGGAGGGGCGACGGCCGGTCGGATCTTCCACGACGCCCTGTCCCGCATCGCGCTCATCACCCACCTCCCGCCGGTGGCGCAGCGATAGACTCAGGCCGTAATCGAGAGCCAGCCCTGCAGGAATCCAACGGCAGCCCACATCGCGGTTAAAGTTGTATAGCCATCGATGGAGGGCTACCATCTGAACAGGCAGATCGGAGAGTGAGAGGGATGGAGTCGATCAATTGGACCATCAACAAGCGGGCCTGGTCCTGTGGGCACAGTGAGTGGGCGGAGCGTGTGATCCCGAGCGGGGTGCCCCGGATCGTGCGAAGGTTCCACGCGCAGATCCCAGGCTACCGGATCAGCCCGCTGAAGAGCCTCAACCGCCTCGCGTCTATGCTCGGGATCGGCGGCATCTGGGTCAAGGACGAATCGCAGAGGCTTGAACTTAACTCGTTCAAAGTGTTGGGCGGGTCGTTTGCGATCTACAACCTGCTCCGCCGGAAGCTCGGGGCGCTCTCCTCAGAGGTCCCACTCGCCGAGCTGACCTCCCCGCAGGCGCGCGAAAAACTGGGGGTGATCACATTCGCCACGGCCACCGACGGAAACCACGGCCGCGGAGTGGCGTGGGCGGCGAGCAAGCTCGGACACTGCTCAGTCATCTACGTCCCCAAAGGAACGGCACCGGCCCGGATAGACGCGATCAAGGGGTACGGGGCGGAGGTCACCGTGATCGACGGCAACTACGACGAAGCCGTCGAACGGATCAAGGATGACGCCCGCAAGCACGGCTGGCAGCTGGTCTCGGACACGGCGTGGGAAGGATATGAGGATATCCCTGTGTGGGTGATGCAAGGCTACACCACCCTCTTCTCCGAGGCGCAGGAACAGATGGCGGCACAGGGGATAATCAAACCGACGCACGTCTTCATCCAAGCCGGCGTGGGATCACTCGCCGCGGCAGCGGTGGCGTTCTACCGGGCCCTGTTCGGTCCGGAAGCCCCGTTGTTCACCATCGTGGAACCGACGAACGCCGCCTGCCTGTTCGAATCGGCGCGGATCGGCGATGGAAAACCGTACAGGATTGAAGGCGACCTGAACACCATCATGGCCGGTCTTGCCTGCGGCCGCCCCAATCCGATCGCATGGAACGTGCTCCGGGACTGCGCCCACGTCTTCGTGTCCTGTCCGGACTTCGTCGCGGCAAGAGGGATGCGGATGTACGCGGTCCCGCTCGCCGGGGACCCGTTCATCGTGTCCGGGGAATCCGGGGCGGTGACCCTCGGGGTGCTGTCGTTAA
>JAJRTG010000050.1 GCA_024278395.1 Fidelibacterota bacterium
AGCCATTCGAGCTTTTCAATGACCGGCGAGTCGGCCGGGATCCCGAGAAACCCGGCCACGTCCGCCGGGGTCGCGGGGCCGGCCTTCCCGATCAACCGCCCCATGAACTCCCTGAACGTCAGGCCGGAGAGATCGGTCTCCGTCTCGTCCAGCAGCCCCAGTCGGGCGATGTTGCGCATCGTCTCGCACCAGCCTGGATAGCGCAGGGTGCCGCGGAACATCCCCTCCACCCCGTGGATTCCGTAGGTGTCGATGTAGGGAAGGCAATCGCGGTTCGGGTATCCCTCCAGCGTCCCGAACCCCTCTATCTCCACCGGCCAGTGATGGGCGAACAGCTCGTCCCCCGGGATCTCCACGACCTCCCCGTCCCGCAGGTAGCGGGCCGGGTTCTTACCGGCGAGCAGGACCCCGCGCGGGCTCCAGGAGAATTTGTACCCGAACGGATTATCGTTCGCCTCCGGGGCGGGGAGCCCGCCGCACCAGGAGGCGAAGCTCACGAGCCTCCCGCCCTCGTCCCTGATCCGGTCGATCACCTCCATCGCCGACATGTGATCGATCCCGGGATCGACCCCGATCTCGTTCAGCAGGATCACGCCGGCGGCCCGCGCCGCGCCGTCGAGGGCCCGCATCTCGTCCTTGACGTACGAGGTCGTCACCATCGGCTTGCCGCGCTCCACGCACAACCGCGCGACGAGCGGGTGGTAGACGTAGGGCAGGAGGCTCACCGCGAGGTCGCAGCCAGAGATGAGGTCTCCCAGCGCTTTCTCGTCGTGCACATCGAGCTTGAGCGCGACTCCGTTCTCCGCGTCCCCGATCAGGCGTTCCGCCTTCTCCACCGTGCGGCTCGCCACCGTGACTTCGAACCCCTCCTGCCCGAGCAGATACCGGACCAACGGACCGGCGACGAGCCCGGCCCCGAGCACCAATACCTTCTTCACGCGTTCTCCTTTCGTAAGAATTCCTCCAGATAGCGGTAGTCCGCCGTGAGTTTCCCGCGGTGTACGATCACCGCCCGCTTGATCTCCGGCGGGAGGGCGAGCTCGGAGAACTCGGCGCCGTAGTCCGCGCCGGCGATCGCCGGAACGTATCCCTTGAGCACGGAGCTGAAATGCGTGGAGGACTCGCGCGGAAGCTCGGTCGGCAGGATCACGACCGCCATGATCACCGGCCCGTCCCCCTCCACCCCGTCGAGCGCCCGGTCCTGCACCGGATCGTATACGTACACCGGATTGTCCGGCTCGGTCGCCTTGACCGTCGCCTCGATCGCCCCCTCCACGTCGCAGCTGATGTCCCCGATCACCCGCAGCCGGGCGCCGGGATAGTTCCTGCGCACCCACTCCTTGGTTACGAGCCGGGGATAGCGGGGCTCCCAGTAGATGCAGTTCATCAGCACGTCCAGGTGCGGCAGATACCGCTCGAAGACACCGCGATAGCGTTCCGGATGCGCGTAGTAGTCCTGCAGGTCGAACCCGGCGTCGGGATCGATCGGCTCGACCATGTCTTCCTCCCGGAACACGACCTTGTACACGCCCCGGTCCGATCCCCCGCCCAGTTTCAAGAGCTCCTCGGGGGAGATCTCCTCCACCGGGAGGAGGGAGAGGATCTCCTGCGCCCCGCGGGAGACGTTCCCGTAGCCGGCGAATCCGATGACCAACGGGCTGATCTCCCTCGGCAACCCATCCCGGGCGATCTCCTTCCCGACCGACCTGATCCCGGCCTTGGCCGCCTCCAGATCGGGATACTCGAGGGCGCGCTTGACCCCGGAGAGCGGGGTCTCGATCCCCTCCGCGGTGAGCCTGCGTCCGAGCGCCCACAGGGCCTCGATCATCCCGGCCAGGCCGGCGTAGTTCCCGAAGAAGATGAGCCGACGCCCGTTCTCGTCGGTAATCCGCTCGTAGTCGATCAGGGTGCAGCGAAGCTCAAGGATCCTGCGGAGCATCGGCATGTTGTACGGCTGACCCTTGATCGTGTGGGAGAAGAAGACGTAGGTCTTACCCGGCTCGAACGTCTCGATCGGGACCTCCTTGATCCCGAAGATCACCGGGGGTTCGGTGAGGTCGTCGCGAACCTCGATCCCGGCGCGGCGGTAGTCGTCGTCCGAGAAGATCCGTTTGGAAGAGCTTTGAGCGATGATCTTGAGTCCGTGGGATTCCTGAAGCTCCTTCGCATCCTGCGGGACGAGCGGGGTGCGCCGTTCCCAAGAGTACATATCCTCGCGGCGGATTCCGATCGTATGGGGCACTTTTCACTCCCTTCCGGCAGAGATGTGAGCCCTTGGAGTATACAGAACCGCGGGAGAAGCGGGCAAGTTGCACGGGGGATTTTTCTGTATACTCCCGGAGAACGGAAGGGGGATGGGGGTTGCGCGGACAGGGTTCAGGCCATGGGATGGGAAGGAGAAGGCGGGTGGGACGGTTCCGGCGGACCAATGGGCGCGCTGGGCGGGTCCCGACTGCAGATACTGCACACAGCGTGCAGGTGGACGCGGAGAAGTGCGTCGGCTGCGGGAACTGCGCCCGCGCGTGCCCGGTCGGGGCGATACGGGTGACGGGCGGAAAGGCGTGGGTCGATCCGGCGGCCTGCCGCGGGTGTCGAGCATGCACCACCGCCTGCCCGACGGGGGCGATCTCATAGGATAGAAAGGAAAAAGATGACGGGAAAAAGGGTTCTTCGCATCGCAGTCGGCTGTGACGCGGGGAGGGTCCCCCGCAGGCACTTCGGCGATTGCTCCGAGTTTCGGATCTACGAGCTCTTCGAGGACGGAACGTACAACCTCATTGAGGTCAAACCGAACACCTCCCCCGAGGAGCGAAGACACGCCGATCCCAACAAGCTGAGGGGGGTGTTGGGCGAGCTCCAAGGCTGCGAAATCGTGGTAAGCGGGCTCTTGAGCCCCAACTTCGTGCGGATGCGGGACACAAGGCCGGTGCAGCCGGTGGTGACCGAGCTGGAGGAGATCCCGGCTCTCATGCAGGCGGCGCACGCGGAGTTTGAAAGACTGTTTTCGCTCGTCCTGGCGCGCCGCCGGGGCGGGCGTCCCCGGGAGATCCCGGTATTGAAATAAGAAGGCCGCGGGTTTATACCCGCGGCCGCAAAATCCGTAAGATCTCTACTTTACGTGCTTGTTGACCTCTTCCAGGAGATCTTTTGCCCGCTTCTGGGAGAGGGGGTTGTAGAGGAGGTAGGTGTCTCCCGGATCAGCGGCGATGACCTCCTCCAGTATCGCTTTGGCCCGATCCCACTTCCCCGCCTCCATCAGGTAGAACTCCACGTAGAACAGGCGGTTCTCGAAGTAATCGTTGACCGACGGATCGATCGGGCAGTCCGCACAATCCGAGCATGTCTCCGGATCATCGACCACCTTGCACAGATAGCTTCGCGCCTTCTTCAGGTTCTTGCGGTAGGTGCCCGCGGGCATGCGGGGCAGTCCTCCCCAGAACGCGCCCAGAGAGCGGTATGGACCGTAGACGAGGTAGCTCGGCTCGAGCTCCAGCGCCCGCTCGATCAGCGCGACGAGCTTGGGGGGATCGTTGCGGAAGATCGCCCCCAACTTGTCGAACTCGTCCTTGCGCGCCCAGTTGGCGTACGTCCAGTAGACGGCCCGTACGTCGGTCGCCTGCTTCACCGCGGCGATGAACCCGTCCTTATCCTCAACCGCGACAAAGTTCGGATCGGCACGCAGGCTCTCCTTCCCGTAACGATCCCCTTCCTGGTACGCGGCGATCTTGGCGGCCTTATCGGTGAGAAATGCGTCGGCCAGGGTGTAGTAGCACTGGGCCAGCTTGTTCAGCACAAGCTTGTTGGTCGGATCGAGCTTGTACGCGGCGAGGAAGGCGTCGATCCCCGCCTGCAGCTCCTCCTGGGTGGTCACGATCACATCCTCGTTCTGGAAGATGGAGAGCCCCTTTTGGATGTAGTCCTGGAGCTCGTCCGCCGCGACGAGCGGCGCGAGTAAGAGGAACAGACCGAGACCGAGCAGCAACACTCTCTTCATCTTTCTACCTCCCGGGCTTAGTTGGTCCTAGTACTATACCGGAACCCAGTCCCTCCGCCAAGGGTTGGCCTTGTCCACGCCGGTGTGGTATATTTTCCATATCAAACCCTTTGCGAAGGAGGAACAGAATGGCCGATCCGAAAGTGGACAAAGACCTTTGCATCAGTTGTGGGGTATGTACACAGGTCTGCCCTGAAGTCTTCGAGCTCGGGGCCGATGGAACGGCTGAGGTGAAGGCGGACGCCGATAAGAACGCCGCCTGCATCCAGGACGCCGTCGACCAGTGCCCGGTCGGAGCGATCAGCGCGTAGAGACGTGAGAGAAATCGATGAATCGTATGCAGCGCCGCGGTAGTCCGTGGCGCTGCGTCTCTATAGCCTCCGATTGGCGGAGGAATCGTAATGTGATAGGATAGGTGCGGTGATCGCAAGTTGAAGGACAGAAAGATCGGGCTCGTCCTCGGCAGCGGCGGCGCGCGCGGATCGGCGCACGTGGGAGTGTTGCGGGTCCTCGAGGAGAACGGGATCACTCCGGACGTGATCGTCGGGACGAGCATGGGGGCAGAGGTCGGGGGGGCGTACGCCGCCGGGGTGTCGATCGAGGAGATGGAGTCGGCATGGCGCTCCATCAACTTCGCCAAGGTGGTGAAGACCCTCCTCCCCACCTTTCCCTGGTCCGGGTGGAGCTCCGGAAAGCGTGTCCTGCGCATGATCCGCGACTTGGTCGGGAATACCCGCATCGAGGAGCTCCCGATCACCTACGCCGCTGTGGCGACCGACCTCGAGACCGGTCTCCCCTACCCGATCACGAGCGGCGACCTCGCCACCGCGATCCGGGCGAGCGAGTCCGTACCCGGCCTGTTCTCCCCGGTGCAGATCGACGGGCGCCTCCTGATCGACGGAGGCGTGTCGGACCCGGTCCCGGTTGACGTCGCGCGCCAGCTCGGGGCCGACACCGTGATCGCGGTCGATGTCCTCGTCCGGCCGGAGGAGGTCCGCCTCGGGGGAGTAACCCTTCCCGACCTGCGCGAGCGCTTCCTCGGGATCACGAAGGCCATCGCCCGCGAGGGGGCGCGGGAGCGGTTCCATCCCCACGTCCTCGCCGTCATGTTCCAGATGTCGACGATATTTCAGAAGCGCTTGAGCGCCCTCGCCATGAAGGCCTATCCTCCGGACATCCTGATCCAACCCGACTTCTCCCCCGATCCTCCCTGCTACAGCGATGTGAAGAACGGGATCGAGGCCGGAATCGCCGCGGCGAAGCAGGCACTCCCCCAGATCCGCAGGCTCATCTCGGAGGGATGATCCCCCGTCGCGTCCTCTATCCCCTGGTAGGAGCGGGGATCATCGCGATCTCATTCGGCGCGATTCTCATCCGCCTCGCCGACGGGATCCCCGTCCTGTCCCTCGCCGCGTGGCGGCTCGGGGTGGCGGTCCTCATCCTCTCTCCGTTCGGGCTCGCCCGCATGCCGAGGGCGGTGCCGCGGCCGCGTGACAGGCTCGTCGCGGCGGGAAGCGGGGTCTTTCTTGCGCTTCATTTCATCCTATGGATCGCCTCCCTCGGGAAGACCTCCGTGG